>DAUW01000054.1 GCA_002505355.1 Euryarchaeota archaeon UBA229
CTTTGCTGAATACGCCGAAGAGAATGAAATGCCTATCGTTCCAACAAAACAATCTGTTAAAGACGTTCACAAAGAAATCTGGAGTCATGTCAAACCAATCGTGAAAGATGTTCTTCAAGTTTTTAAATAATAACGGAATTTACCAAATCCGCTAAAGGGATTCTTATTCTGGGTATTGGAAAATCCACAATATGTTTCGTTGTTTTTGGAGGATAAAGGCGACGGTTTTGGGCCCAATTTAGCACATCTTGTTTTGAAACATTAGAAAAATCGCTCCAAGGCCATAACTCTAGTTTGATGCTATCATTGTTTAGATATTTAACTTCGATAACTGGAATGAGGTTAAGATTTAACTCGATGCTTGCTCGATATTTATGATGCCCATCAAGTATTGTTTTAGTTGTCTTATCAATCAAAATAGGTTTATGAAAAAAACCTCGTTTTTCCAACTTTTCTCTCATCTCTTGTAAGCGGCTAGGAATGGTTTCCTCATGGGGAAGTAAGACGTCAATGCTAATCAATGACCACTCCATGTTCACATTAGAGAATAGTTCGCTATTATTTATTGGGGGTAAGTTGCTCATCATACAAGCATCAATTCCCATATTCCTACTGTGCCAGAATCCTCATTAGCGACTAACAATAATGCGGTTCCTGTTGGTGAAACATCAGCTGAAACAAATTCCATATCCTCAGGATTCGAAGAGCCATCCACTTGAATCCATTGTTGGAAAGAAGGATTATTTGGGTCTGTAATATCATAAATCATAACCCCGAAACTACGCTCCATTGAGACAAAAAGGTACTGTCTTCCATCAACTTCTCCAACCTTAACACCCTCAGGTTCAATTCCTTTATTATCATCTCTGGTATTCATTTCATCGACAAGATGTTGACTGTTGTGAGTTGAATATTGTGAAAAGTCATGTCCACTATCCCATACCATCTCCAAATCTGTTGTCCAAATAGAAAACGACCTTGCCCCTACTCCACATATGTAATCTAAATCGCCATCACCATCATGGTCGCCACAATTGTTTGGCACATTCAGCCTTCCTAACTGGTTCATTTGTTGTAAGTTAGCAGAGTCCGGAAACCGCATTGGATCGAGGATTGTCGAAGCAATTCGTATTTCTTCATTTAGGCCGATTTCTAAAATTCCAGATGAACTATTGAAATACCGGTAATCACGGAGGTCCCCCTCATTTCCAGTTATCAAGTAAGTCACGCCATCGACTGTATATGACGTTATTCCATCCGGCATATACATCGACATAACTGGCCATGGTTTTGGATTGTAAGCATCTTCATCACTTGCATCGAGTGGATGTAATCTAATATTCACGAATCCCATCGGGATATTGGTATCAGTAGGCCCAGAATCGGTCATGATTGCTAGATTTAACTCGCCAGTAGGATTAAATTGCCAGGATTCGGCGTCTATAAGGAAATTGAGTAAATCTATCGGTCCACCGTTAATTTCAGGCTCACACAAGTTAGCAATAGGAATAGTTGCGGCAAATACTTCCAAAGATCCGTCATCAGTATAGGCTATCATACCTTGATTACTCGGACAATCGATGGAAAAATCGACTCCTTCTAAGTCCTCTAGATTAGCTGGGGTTTCGTGAACTGAAAGCATCTGGCCTGAAAAATCCCTAATTTCAATCAAATCAGATGAATCATGAACGATAATCAATTGTTGATTACCGATGTAATCTAAACCTGAAATATCCCCGCCTTGAGTTGGTATTGTTGAGAAAGATGTAGCGCCAAATTGTTGGTTTGTTTTGTTCAACCAATCAGATGATATTGCATATACATATAAGTCATTATCTGTTTGACTACCTGCTACTAAGAAGCCGAATTCGTTTGATTGCCATGATGTATCTCGATCTGTATTTGGAATGAATGTTAGTGATTCTAATCCTTGCCCCTCATCAATATCAACTGGTAAATCGCTTAGTAAGACAATTGAATGTTTTTCGAAGGTTGTTGAATAACTAAGAATTTCGACTTGAGTGGCCGATTCGGCTGCAGCAAATATTATTCCGTTTTCGTCACATGTTACTGCTTCATAGTCAGAGCCGGTGGTGTAACTACCAAGGGGATTCCCTTGATTATCGATCATATGTATTGACCCGCTGTCATCGGCTAACAAATACGCCGAGTACGCCGCACAATAATCTAGACCGCTACCTTCTCCTGAACCAAGTGAGGTGCCGAGTGAGGCGAACGTAAGTGGTCCATTGTTAACAACAGAATTCAAGCTGTTGTCAGTTGATAAGGTGTAGGGGGTGTTAGAAATTGTTTGAAATTCCCCTGAGATACTATTACCGACGATGGTTAATGCTTCGGGTTTATCACCATACCTATCGCCGAGTTCAACAAATGGTGATTTCAAAACCGGCTTAAGCCCCTGGCTTGCAGCCGTAGGGCCTGCTTCTCCCCCAACATAAGCAGAGTTTGGATTGCCAGGTGAAAGGCCTGTGACGCCAAAAATAGTCGAAGAATCTGCCAATCGCCCCCATGATGTATCGGGGCTTAGTGCCGGGACATTTACAATATCAACAACGTTGCCTGCTGAATCCTCAATCGTGACCGACTCACCGCCGGATGAAATCTTAATCGGCAAATGATGTGCTCCATTTTCATCTACTGTAACAGCAAAATCTTGGTTGCCATCATTGGTATCATCAGCAAACAGCAGTAAGTGGGAGTTGGCTTGTATTGACGAACCGGATGGAAAGATGTAAGATTTTGCTGGATCATCATAGAATTTCCAACCTGTTAAATCAACCATAGTATCTGTAGGATTGAATAGTTCAATATAATCTGAATCTGTTACGCCATCTTGAAATGGGTTTGGTGGTCCAATGGTCACCTTACTTGCTACCTCATTGATGACAATTTGATCGCTCACTATAGTAGATGATGGGTCGGTGACTGGTTCTTCAACTTCTACATCGTTAATTTCATTCATTGACATCGCTTCTAAAACACCTGCTTCGGTAACAGAAGACTCAAGTTCGAGTAAGTTGGTAGCATGTGAAATGTCAACTCTAAATACCCACTTACTAGCATCCGTACCAGTAAGTGAGTCTCGTTCGATTACTAGCAACTCATCTTGATTGATGGCAACCATAGATGTTACTTTATCCATTTTTCCGCCTGCAGAATAGGCTCCGTCTGTTAATTCAACTGGGTAAAGGTATTGCCCTGTTAATTCCATAATTGAGAGATCTATTTCCAACAGTCTAATCCACCGCTCGGTAGTACCTGGTGTGCTCAATGATGTCTGCGTCATGGCAAAGGCAGTTGATTCATGACAGGCAACCGCTTCAAAGCCCTTATTCGACTCGATTTCTGCAATCGCTTCTGGAAGAATTGGTATATCGTTGCTACTCGCTTGGTCTATGTTAAAATTCTCTGGGACTAATCTTGCCAAACGATTGCCGTCACCACCAAAAATTTGCAGTGATGGGATGCTTTCATCACCAAGCAAAAGTACATTCAAATCGTCAACTTTACAGACGGTTAAATCTTCAAAATCACCTTCCTCATTCAGAGTGATTAACGGTTCAGAATCGACTGAAATCTCTTGGTTACTGCCGTCATATCTCATGATTGAGATTTCCGAACTATTATCAGATAATACTGCGTAAACTTCCTGCTGTTGCTCATCTGTACCGAGGTACAGAAGTCCCGAGGTATCTGTAACTGGAGAGTCTTCCCAAATCATTGGGTCATGGATGGCTGCACCAGATGAGTGTGGCTTAAATCCAAGCGGCATTAATCTAGTAAATTCACCACTTATAACATCGAGTTCGGCAACGGCATTTGCTTCCTGTATTGCAACCCAAGCGAGAGTTGAATCGGGTGAAACCGTAATATATTCTGGTTCAAAGTCTACACTTAAGTTTGCATTAGGTCCGAAAACCCGAATCCCTTGAGCAGCCAACTCCTCCCTTTGACTTTCGAATTGGTGAAAATATGCGTGCTTCACATGGTCTTGGTTTAATTCATCCAATGGACCACTGACATCAATAATTGTTACACTACCTTCCGGGTCTGCCTTGTAATCTGATGATGGTTGCCCTTCATTGGCAAC
>DAUW01000003.1 GCA_002505355.1 Euryarchaeota archaeon UBA229
GGTATATTGCTAAGCATTCTAACACCGTTTGAATCTTCGATATTCAATGATCTAATTGTTGGATATTCTAAATCCATTCCAACATATGTAACATAGTCATTATCAAAGCCGGGACCTCCACCATCAACCGGGTTTCCTGCTAAGTCGTAACACTCCACCCACAAACTAACTTTACCTTTCAAACCTGAATTAGCAAGGTCATTGTACGTACCGGTAAAAGTTGCATTTGGTGCTGCTCCATTGCTTGTAGTAGCAACCTGGATATACTCTGATGCTTCTGCTAAACCGTTAGAATTTGAGTCGTGATCATATTCAACCCAAACGTGCAGTACTGCAGATTCTGGGGGGGTTGGAACATCACTAATTGCCAATCGGAAATCTTGCAGAAGTTTTGGTGTAGCCCAAGAGTCATCATATACAGGACGCCAATTATCGTCGGAGTTGACATCTCCTTCCCCTGAATTCCGCTTGTACAACTCAAATGATAGGAGATTTGGATCAAGAATGTCAATCGACAAATTGAATTGAATACCGCAATCCGAATCGGGATTGTATTCTGCTGGAGGACACAACGTGTCTCCACCCTCATAACCAGCTGCTCTAAATCGGTAGGTTTCTAGCCCCGAGGCAAATAACCCTAAGTTAACATTCCAGTCGAAGTTTCCACCTATTGCACCAGACCGGTTGGCGATTTCGGTCCAAGTAATATTGGTGAATTCACCGTCAATCTCGATACCTCTTTCCTCGACAACCAAGAAATAACTCGCTGGATTAGGAGCAACACTGAGCGATTCGAAGGTTAAATTGCCTTTCAAGTTGATATCTTGATTAGAGTATGCTTGCACTAGTTGTTGCTCTGTTCCTGCTGAGTTAAGTAGCTTGAAGTCACTAATCATTATATCATTTTCAACCGCATTACCGTTCGCTGGATCAATCGAAATTCCAGAAAGCATACCAATTACGCCGTTATCTGCAACGGTTTCTGACAAAATTATGACTCTAGATTGGTCGTCCCACGTTGGGTTTACCGCAAACTTCCAGTCAATTTGTTGACCATCAGCAACCACGCTGGCTACCGATGATGGGTGCAGGGTAACGTAATTATTATCATCGCCGATTTTGTACCACCCGGTCGCTAAATCGTAGCCGAGAGAAAACGAATCTTCCGTGGTTTTGAAGGTTATTTTACCTGCGGCCAATAAAGCGCCAGTTGCCGAATCTACAGAATGTGTTGTTGTTATGTGATATAACTCGCCTGTTGAGTATAATCCATCATATTGGCTATTCCAAATCAATGTCGAGTCATAACCGGCTTGGCTAGTAACCGATAGGTTGCTCAAGGTGATTTTACCACCATTAGTGGATGTTGTCTCGACGGGTACATAGGTCTGAGTTCCTGTCGATTGTGTTGTGCCTTGGTTAGAAATTGCCACAAACTCTCTTAGATAGTTTGCAAAATCACCGTTTTGACCAATCTGGTGTTCTAAGTTGTAAACAACTCTCAAGTTTTCTACCTCGACTGCTCCGCCATTATTGCTATCAGATTGATTTATTTGTAACCCAATTCTTACCCAATCAATACCGCTAGAGTCGGTTTTAATCACTGGAACAGTGGGGCTGGAGATGAAGTCTTGGAGTAGTTGCCTAGGCTTATCTTTACTGAATACGGTGTCATATAAATTGAAACTATCTTGATTTGGCGTGAAACTGACAATATTAGATTCTGCTCCTACCACTAGTGATAGCTCGAAGCCCTCATTGGTATTGTTGGCGTTGAATATGTCATTGTCAACAAACTTCAAATCAAAATAATGTAGTGTTGCGTCTTTAGGTAGCAAGAAGAACCCGTCAATAACCGTCCCGGTTATTGGATCTAAAGTAAACTTAACAGTGCTGATACCTTGACTGACACCGTTACTTTCGCCAGCATAGAACATTGTTTGAAAGCCAAAATGGCCAAATCCTGGCTCAGTGAATTCCCACTCATTGGTTTGATCAATCCCGTAGTCTACCTCAAGACCGCTGGCATGGTGGCCAAAAGTCAGTTGTATCCAGACATTGGAAACAAGACAATCACCGTTGAAAGTTAATTTTAGGTCGAACTCAAACATTGGTGATGAAAAATTACTCTCAACCTCGGCAAAAATTGCTGTGGGGAGAACCAAAAGAGGTGAGGATAATTCCATGTCCACTTGACAATTTTTGGTGCCGCTCACATTAATGGCGTAGATAGGTTTGGAAAACTCACCACCATTACTTGAAATAAAACTTGTAGAATTGATGTGCATATCAAATCCTTTATCATGGACGTAGTCAAATTCACCGTCAGTAACTGCTAGTTTTCTGTGTCGTGTTAAATCGTTGAACGTAATGCCCATTTCGGTACCAAAGGAATAGCCGTAAAAGATTGGTGTGGAAATTCTGTCAGTGCCCGAATCGAATTTTACTTCGATGTCGATGTAAGGGTAGGCACTAGCGTCCAAGTCCCACAATTCAATCAGTGACCCAGTCAATCCGTCAAATAAATCGCCGTCTGGGTTTTGCGCAACCTGTCCAGTTACTGCATCTCTAATTGTGTAGGTGAGTGAAGAGTCAGCCGGTTCGAAAGTATCTAAAAACAACAGACCGTAACCGTTTGGAGACTTTTGGTCATAGGTCTGAGGGGCGATTAGATTTTCCAGAACCATAGTCCCATCTGCAGCGTATTTCTCACCGACGGTGACATCATCAATGAACCATCCCGGCGTTGGGAATTGAGCAGTGTTACCCGGGGCATCGGCGTGAAACATGACGAAGTTGATTTTGACATAATTGCCCAAGTATGGTGCTAAGTTTGCTGCAATTGTAGCCCAACCATCTTGATTTTGCGGGTTTATTGAAGTTCCAGCTAGACCAAATACGTTGTTTTCAAGCGCACTGCATTGTGGGGAAATTCTGTCCCTGTTGGAGCCCGAGTCGTCCTTTGCATAGAGGCCGACTCCTGGACTAACTCCGGATGATTCTGGGAAGTTGATCAATAATATCTCCGTCTGAGTATCGGCGGGACCAAAGCCACCAGTTGAAGAGTACTCTATCTCAAGGTATGCACAGTCATCATAGTAGTAATCACCATTACTATTGAATTTAGTTTCCATTTGATGCCATGATGAAAATCTTAGGTATGTATCATTAAGATTGTTATCCAAGTAAATCACTGGGGACTTAAGTCTGTGTTCAGATTGACCGTTGATAAGATCGTCCCGGTAATCCACATCGAATATGTTGGTGCCCCAGCACATGTCGCCAGAGGCACATTCATCAGGCCCTTCACTCAATTCTCTCGTAAGGATGGCATTATAGTCCCAAGCAATTGGTTCACCTTGTTGGTCAAAGTAAACCGTTGAATTGTCAAAGTTACCATTATTTTGCTCAAAATCAGTTACTAATGATTCTGAGGTTAACTGTACCGAATTTTGTAGTGTATCTTTGTTAAAGGTAAATTTAGTAGCATCATCAAACGATGTGGCACCATTGTTATCGGCATCATTCCAGCTCTTAGATTCAATACCATCGTAACCGTTTGTTGTATTATGCATTAGAGGATTTGATGTTATGTTAACAGTAGCCGATGTGATAGTTTCACCGCTTCCTAGGTAAAAGCCACCATCGGTATTATTTGTCAAACTGAACCCATCTTTGAATTCTACAACAACCTCTGACGACCCATCAGAAAAGGTAGTCACCGTTGATGCTGCTGCAAGAGGTGTCAAAATCATCAGTAGGGTCAAAAATAGTGACGTTTTTATCCGGTTTTTCTCAATTCCCATGCTATCGCCAGTTCCTATCCAAGACTTCCATGTCTAAAATGCATCGCTTTTTCGTAAACAAAAGGCATCATCGTGAGGCTAATCGGTCGAATTTACTCAATGAGAAAGAAGTAATCTAGGTTATTACACGCAACACTCTGTGTTGTTAGTCCCGGAGACAATAAACTGTTTTGAGTTGATATTTTACAGCATGAGTTCTTGAACTAGAAACCCCTCCGACAGCCATGGAACCATATTCCAAAGAGCCTGTGACTTTGATAGAGCACGTATTTCCCGGGGACACAAACGACCATGATACCTTATTTGGCGGAAAACTATTATCCATCATGGACAAGGCTGGTGGAATCTCTTGCTCTAAGTTTGCCCATCGAGAATTTGTGACAATATCCATTGACACGTTGAAATTTATCGCCCCTGCACGCCAAGGCGATTTATTAGAGGTGACGGGAAAGGTGGTTTACACCAGCACTCATACGGCCTGTTCTAAAGTAACGGCACTAGCAGTTAACAAAGCAACCTGGGAAAAGAAAAAGATTTGCGAGGGTTACTTCTTCTTTGTTGCTATTGATTCGATGATGCGGCCGATACCCATTCCTCAATTTGTCGTGGAAAATGACGATGAGCAGACCGAGTGGAACAAGGCGGAGCAAATCAGGAACAACATGATTACCGATAAAGTGGATTAAATCCACTCAGGATGAATTATCTGACAGGGTGGACCACATATGACGGTGCTCAATATTGCGATGGTTGGTTCTGATGAACTAGCTAGAGAAATTGCTAAACCAACAGATCAACGAGACGTTCACACATATGTTCACAAAGAATACCAAGATGAGATTGCAAAAATAATCTCGATAATTAGACCAGTGAAGTACCCTGAACGTCTTAGGCCTCTGCTCAACTCGATTTCTGCCGCAAGAGTAGGAATAATTGAAATCAATGTGTTAGACGCAACGCTGGGCGAAACTTTGGTTGCATTTGCTAGTTCAAGCATCAAATTAGGTATTGTTGTAGTCAATCCACCAAACGGCGAGTGGGTTGACCAAGACATGGCTGAAAAGATGTTCCAACAAGCCGGGTTGACCCAATGGCAATTTATGGGTCGAGACGGGGTTGAAATTAGAAACCAGTTGTACAAACTTATGGAACAAATCGAGCAAGAACTAATTCAATCTGCCGCGTCACCGCTAGTGGTTAGCATTGACCAACATTTCAACGTCAAAGGAATCGGTTTGGTTGCCATAGGTTATGTCCAAAGTGGGACGCTTGAGGTACATGATGAACTTCACATTTTGCCTGCTAAGACAGGTGGGAGCACAAAGTCACTACAGGTTATGGACGATGATGTTAAACTGGCACAGTCTGGCGATCGAGTTGGCATTGCGATTCGAGGAGCGAAGGATGATTCGCTCAGCAATGGCACAATAATTGTCAAACCTGCCATTGATGATAAAAAAACCAATACCCAAATTCCCTTGTCCGTAATTGAGCATAATCTGTCAAAATTACATGTGACCGCCTCTCCATTTCAAAAGAGAGTTCTCAAAGAGGGTGATGTAATTCATATCAGCACTGATTTGCAATTCACTGTGGGAAGAATAAAGTCCGTGGATGGAAATTGTTTGGTAGTTGAGTGGGAATCTCCAGTGTACATAAGGCGAGAAAACCCTAACCCTGCAATAATTGCCCAATTAGATTCAAACCCAAGAATAATTGGCTCAGCAGACCTAGTGACAATGGATTGATTCGGCAAGAAATTACCACTGCTAAACTAGGGCAATATTGGGATAATTTTGCGGTGGTTTGATAACCTAAACAGTTTGCTTGGTTCACTGGGATGCAGTCAACAGGTCGCGTAGCATATTCATCGGTAGAGTCAAGTGATGTCAAAATAGACTCTCTGTACTTAGATGGTGCGTCTGGTAAAGTAGTTGCAAGTATCGATGAGAGAATGCTTAGTTTGGAGGCAAAATCAGGCCATGGACTTGATATAAAGATACACACAATCAATCGAGTTCAGCATCATCATACACGACTTGTTCCAGGATATGTCGCAACTTTAGGTCTCGCATTAGTTTGGTCTGGTATACGGATTTTTGCGACTGGCTCACTACAAATGGTCGCCGTACTTAGTGGACTATGCCTTATTTTAGGGTGGGCAATAACCCGTAAGCCGACCCTCACGATTGACACCGAAGCAGGTGATTGTCACGTGATTACCGGGAATGATTTCTCACTTCTAAAACTAAATACGATACTTATGAAATTACAAAAAGGGTTTACTCTCCAAGAAGCCTCGGATGGATTAGAGGTACTCGGTAGTGATGCCCAGTACCCTAGAAATGCGATCCTTGAAACCAACACGATACCTGTTGACATTCCAACTGTGACCCGTCCTGAATCAATTGCAACTTTCCTATCGAGCGATATCGCAGAATCTACGGCTTTGGAACCTGAGACATTACCAGTCATGGATTTAAGTATCTTTGACAATCAATTTCCGCCAACTTCTGTATCTGAGCCAGTAACTCCAACCTGGCAAGACATGGCTAGCGAAAAGAGGGATAGGTTACCTGCAGCAGGTGCCAATTCACTGATTGAGCGAGGGATTAACAACGTTGGTGACCGGAGAGAACGGCAAGAGAGTCATCCAATGTCAATGTTCGATAAGATGGATTTTGATTTGCCCACCAGTGTGCAAACACCTCAGCAGGCTGTTCAATCTGGACCGCCCTCGTCCGGATTACTTGGGCACGTGAACTCGCAGTTAGAAACCGAGGCTGGCCCAGCACAGATGCCCGAGTTATTACCGAGTTTCTGGAGCAGAGATGGCTATCACAGCCCCAACGAAATAGCACAAGAAGAGACTGCTAGTGAATTGTCAGGATTTAATTCTCCAGACACACTACTAGGAAATATCGATTTTGATGGCAATGAGGTTGAATCACTAGTAGCTAGCGCTCGCCGAGCCAGCAACGAAAATAGAAAATTGCCGAGTTCCGAACCGACACTTACGAGTCATAACTCACGCTTGAGAAAGAAGAGTACTGCCAATAATTCAAGGTTAGTTAAGCGAAGGACGGGGACTAACCGCAATACACAGCGAAGGGGCCGATTAGTACCATCAATTGGTAATGCAGTCAGAGATCTCGGTAGTTCGCTAACCAATCGACTGATAAATTCATTTGAAGAAGTTAGTAACCAGCCAACAAATCTGCGTGAACGTGCTGATGAGGCGCAGCAGGATGAGTTGGAAACCTTCCGCAACTTGGCAGAAAGTAATGGTGGACTAATCCCAGATGAAAAGGCTAGACAACTCGAAGCCAATGTGCGGCGTAGAAATTCACTCATAGAACAGAATGAACAGGAATTTGCCGATTCGGAAAACCCACTTTCTTGGACCGAATTAGTCGATTCGGAAGAACACAAGAATTCAAGTTCCGGTAAAGGCGGTTTACCAAGAATTGATTTGTAGTCAAGACAGTATCCGTTGGAATGCTGCAAGCCTTGCGTCAAACATTTCCTTGCTTAATTCTAATAATCCAGATGTCCCAAATGATTCTAGCGTGAAACTAGCCGTAACAGTCGCTCGCACAAGCGCCTCTCTCAATTCAGTTTTAGTGAGGTCCCCATCGCCGGCGGCTAGATATGCCGCAATCGTCCCAGCAAAGGAATCACCACAACCGGTTGGGTCCACAACATTCTCTGTGGGATATGCTGGCAATGCAATTATTTCTTCACCATGAAATGCTAAAACACCATTCTCCCCCTTTTTGACAATCAAAGTTTGGCAACCAACCATTTGGATTAGCTGCTTTGCGGCTCTAATTAGGTTATCATCACCAGCAAGCATCCTTACTTCACCATCATTGATAATTATCAAATCGACACTGGCCATTACTGCCAACAAGTCTTGACGAGCAATTTCGATCCACAGATTCATCGAGTCAAGCATCGACAAACGAGCACCTTTTGCCTGCTCTAGAACTTTCATTTGGAGCATCGGCACTAGGTTGGCACAAAACAATACTTGCGGATTGGTCGATTCGGCAGGCACTTTGGGGTCAAAGTCTCCAAAAACATTCAGTTGAGTGTCATGGGTTTTAGCAACCCCCATATCTCCTTCATACGAGCCCTCCCAACGAAAGGTCTTACCCTCGGCTATCTCTAAACCGCTTAGGTCAAGGCCGAGTGATTCCAGCATAGCAATGTCGCGTTGTTGGAAATCTTGCCCGACAACACCTACAAGACCGACTTTATCGAGTGCTAGGTAGTTAGCGTGGAAGCGACTGGCAATCCCAGCATAAACCGCTGAGCCACCGAGCGCATCCTCAACATTGCCTGCTGGTGATGTAACGCTGTCATAAGCAATACTTCCGACCATTAGAACGTCCACTTTAATCACCTCAACCGAGCAACTCTTGGTGGTTCTGAATGTATTGTATGGTTATATCTCTATTTAGGAAATCAGACTCATCCATAATTCTTCGATGCAGTGGAATCAAGTGTTGAACACCTGTAATCTGTGTTTCATCTAACGCAGTACGCATTCTCCTGATTGCATCGTCCCTGTCATGGCCCCAAGTCAGTAATTTTGCCAGCAATGAATCAAAACATCCTGGCATCTCATATCCCGGGTGAGCATGAGTATCGCATCTAATACCAAATCCAGACGGGAAATGGCAATCCCACAACCGTCCGGGACTGGGCACAAACTCTCTGGGGTCCTCTGCGTTCAATCGACATTGAATGGCGTGGCCACGCCAAGCAATATCTGCTTGAGATATTGGCAAATCCTCGCCTTGAGCTACTCTTACTCCCAACTCGACAAGATTGTATCCAGTAATCAACTCAGTGACCGTGTGCTCCACTTGAACCCGAGGATTTACTTCGAGGAAATAGAAATCTCCGTTTGCGTCTCGGAGGAATTCAAACGTTGCCAGCCCTTTGTAACCTACAGATTCAGCTCCGCGACAGACTAAATCTCCAATTTCCTGACGTTTTTCATCAGTTAGCCAGGGTCCTTCCTCGACCAACTTCTGATGACGACGTTGAATCGAGCAAAATCGTTCCCCGAAGTGAATCGCCTTTTTGCCGTCAGCGAGAACCTGAAATTCAACGTGCTGAGCACCTTGAATATACTTCTCAACGAACACTCTCTCATCGCCAAAAGCCGATTTAGCACGCGACATACAAAGTTTGAGAGCGCTAGCAAATTGTGATTCCTCGTCTACAATTTGCATGCCGATTCCTCCACCACCCGCTGCTGCCTTGATGATTACCGGATAACCTATTTCGTCGGCTAGTTTGCTAGCCACTTTCTCATCGGAAATCGGTTCGGAGGATCCTTTTGCAACTGGTAATCCAGCGGCTTCCATCGCTGCTCTTGCTTCGATTTTGTCTCCAAGCAGGGTTATCACCTCGCTTGACGGCCCAATAAACGTGATTCCTTCTTCTGTTAAACGCTTAACAAATTGGGCATTTTCAGCCAAAAAACCGTATCCTGGGTGGACTGCATCGCATTCCAGTTCCTTTGCTGCTTTGACGACAGCTTCGATATCTAGATATGAATCAAGCGGGTTTTGGCAATAATTAGGATAGGCTATATCTGACATCATAACAGGTAGTGATAGTCTGTCTTCTTTACCGTGAATAATGGCGACCTCTATGCCCATATCCCTCAAAGTTCTGAGGATGCGTAAGGCAATTTCACCACGGTTCGCAATTAGCACCCTTTTGAAGCCCATAATCACCCGGAGTAATCGGTAATCTATGAGTAAAACGGTTAGATTTCAGTAAATCTGCAAAAACTGCTTGGGGGATAATTACCCTCAGTATACGTCACGCAAATACCGCTTTTGCTCTTTCATCATGGTCTTTTCAATAAAGTGAGTTGCATCGTCTTCATTCATTCCACCATGTTCCATAGCAATTTCAATTAGTGCTCTGTGAACATCTTTTGCCATGTACGTTTTGTCACCACAGATGTAAAAATATGCACCATTTTCAAACCATTCCCAAACTTCCGCGCCGTGCTCTTTGAGCCTGTGCTGGACGTATATTTTCTCTGCTTGATCTCTAGACCATGCCGTTGTAAATCGGTATAAGTCACCGCTGTCTAACCAAGATTCAATGGTGTCTTTGTAGTAGAATTCCGTTTTTGAGGATTGATCGCCAAAGAACAACCAATTTTTTCCGCTTCCACCATCGAAGACTCTTTGTTCCATAAAGGCTCTAAAGGGCGCTATTCCGGTACCAGGGCCGACCATGATGATATCGGTATCTTTGTCCTCGGGTAAGACAAACGACTTTGTCGGGGACATGAAAACGCCCACTCTTTGGGTACCTTCCCCAATTTCATCAGCCATAAATAGCGTACACAATCCGCCCCTATCTCTGCCATGATAACTGAATCTAACGATACCGACGGTCAATTCAACTAGTCCAGGGTGAGCGTCGTGGGATGAAGCGATTGAGTAAAGTCTCGGTTTCAGCCTACCAGCAAGTTCAAAGAATTCTTCTGGTGAGTATTTTACGTCGAACTCTCGCATGATATCAACATAATCCCTAGTCCATAGATAGTCTTCCATTGCTTTAGCATCAGAGTTTAGGTGTTCAACTTTTTCGGCCGGGTCGTCTGATGGCGTGCTGGGTTTGAGTTCCGGGGGCAGTAATTCAGTCTCGGAGGCACTCCACTCATCGTTGCCGCGGCTTCTTGAAACCATTTTTATGGTAATTTTCATGCCACTAGAAACTACTTTTTCCGCCAGTGATTGAACAAATTTCTTGCTTGCCATATGAACCTCGAAATCCTTCTTTAACGCTTCATACAATGTTCTTTCACCGTTGTGAGTGTTGACAATTGTTTCCTTATCCCAACCTTGGATTTCGATTAGTTCATCAACAATGTGTGGGGGATTTTCTGGGATAACCCCAAGTGCATCACCTACTTTGTAGTCTAAGCCAGAATCTCCTAGGGCAAAAACAACGTGTCTAGTTTCCTTTCTAGACCCCTCTCCATTCAGTATGTAGTTCTCTGTAATATTGGTATAGTAAGGGTTTTTTGCACTCCATTCGCCTTTCGCTGCGCCCGCCATTTTAACACCTGTTCCGTGGAACATTATTCCCTCAAGGTGGAGGTAATTGAAGGTTCGGAAATGTGTTACAAGCCAAATTTTTATTCTGCTATTTACCAATTAACCAAAAGAGTAGTGCTCCATCGCGTAGACATGGCGCACGAGGTTGTTATGCTTGGCACAGGCAATGCGTTTCTGCCTAATGGCAGGCATCACTCATTTGCCATCTTCGATAGTAAGCACATTATCGACGCACCCCCAACGGCAGTAATCTCACTACGTGAAAACGGAATTAAGATTAGTGACATCTCTACCATCTTCATTACCCATTTGCATGGCGACCATATCTTTGGTCTGCCTTTTTTACTTCTTGAGAGGACATACATCTCTGACCGCGAATTAAAACAACCACTGACAATTGTCGCTGCACCGGGCGCAAGGGAAAGAATTGAGCAACTGTGTGACATTGCCTATCCAGGCTCGTTAGAGAAAATTTTGGCGACGGTCATGTGGGAAGAGAGTCGTGAGGGAACTACCGAAGATGGTTGGCACTGGAATCGCTTTGCGGTCAATCACAGCGATGCAGTGGACCCATTCGGTTACAGTTTTACTTCGAACAGTGGTGCTAAATTTGTGCATAGCGGAGATTCGGGACCATGTGAATCATTATATGATGAAATTAGTAAAACTAAGCTTGTAATAATCGAGATGTCAATTCCGGAATGGGTCCCAAGCACAGAACATCACAAGCCTTCAGAAATTCAACAATTGAGTAAACAATACCCTGATGTATCTTTCATTATCACTCACACCTACATAGACAGTCAATTATCCAAATTTCCAGCGATTACTGAAAGCCAATTGCCGATTCATCCAAGTAATGTCAAACATGTTGAGGATGGTTACAGAATTACTTGGGATGGGTATTGGAATTTCTAACATTACGGTAAATCAAATATTACACAACTTAACCTCTGAAACTGGGTCGTGTAAAAATTTTCCAAAGGTATGCTTATGAGGGGGACTCGGACTGGGAGATTCATCGCGCTTTTCCCGGTCACGGGACTTGCGACGTTAAACAGGTGAAAAAGCGATGACAGAAAACATATTCGATGGTTATCTGTCTCGAAAAACACTGTTCCAGAATAAAGAATTCCTAAGACACAATTACAATCCCAGTAAACTTCCACATAGGAAACACGAAATTGACACATTATCATTTAATCTAGTTGAGGCTTTGAAGGGTCATATTCCATCAAATATGACGCTATATGGAGTTACCGGAGCGGGCAAAACCGCAGTAACAAATTATGTTTGTAGCCAGCTTGAGGAAAAAGGTGAGCAATTAAATCGGTCCGTACAAACAGTGATCGTAAACTGCCGTCAAATCGACACTCAATATCGCGTTTTAAGTCACATTGGTAACTCCCTGCTAGAAGACCATGAGATTGACGAAATCCCATTTACAGGCTGGCCAACAGATAGAGTATTCAGTGAGTTAGTGAAGCGAATGGATTCACGAGAGGGCGTGTTTATTATTGTGCTAGATGAAATAGACCACCTAGTAAGAAAGGCCGGAGATGATTTACTTTACAACCTGACAAATCTCAACTCATCGCTAAAAAAAGCAAGATCATGCGTTATTGGGATTTCAAACGACCTCAAGTTTACTGACTTCCTCGACCCGAGAGTAAGGTCGAGATTGGGACAATTAGATGTCATCTTCAATCCATACGATGCTCAGCAACTACAGGACATTTTGCGGGAGAGAACAAAGATTGCCCTACACGATGGGGTTATTGGCGATGGGGTCATAGAAATGTGTGCAGCGTTGGCGGCCCAAGAGCACGGCGACGCCCGGTGTGCCCTTGATTTACTGCGCGTGTCGGCAGAAAAAGCCGAACTTAGTGGTTCGCAAAAAGTTGAACAAAATCACGTTAAGATTGCCCAACACCAGATCGAAGCAGATCAAATGACGCCAGTGATAGCCAAGTTACCAAACCAGCAAAAAATTGTCCTTGCGGCAATAATCATCAATGAAAAGAACGGCCTTAAAAACATTCAAACCGGTGAGGTATACTCGATATACTCTCAAGCTTGTCGCCATCTTGGCACCAATGCACTTACGCAACGCAGGGTATCTGGGCTTATCTCCAGCCTCGATATGCTTGGTCTAATCACTGCAAGAACAATTAGTAAAGGCAGATATGGTAGGTCAAAAGAGATTAATTCGTGTATCCCACAGAATATTGACCCTGTGGACATTATGATTGAATCAGAGTCAGAACTTGAAGATATTTTCAATGGTACCTACAAGTATCAATCTCGACTATGAGAGACTTGAAGCAGGTTTTTAGTTCGGTGTCCTTATAATAACATGGCAGGTGGGCGACGTATGAGCGAGATGGACAATACTGATGATAGCTTCATTCATATGCTCCTTAATCCATCAAGAACTTTATCCAACTGGTTTGTCGGTTTGGGTGGTTTAGGTATATTCCTGGCAGTTCTAAACCTAATGGGCGAGATTCATCCAAATTATCGCGTATCGTGGTCCGGTGTGCTAACCTTCGAATTTACCAATAAGGCATTCGAAAATATGTCCACTGCACCATCATTTGTTGTATCAGATATCGTCTTTATTGCCATCTGTGGGCTGTTTGCTGGATTAGGCCTTAAGACCATCAATTCGCAAGACGGTGGATTTGCCGGTTGGTTTAAATCAATCTTTGTCAATCAAACCTGGATGTCTCTAGCCAACCCTGATCTAGGTGGATGGTACAAAACCATAGGCGCTTGGTGCCTTCTGTTGGGAGTGGCGAATTACCTTTATTTCGGCATTTGTGCCACTGGATGGATCGATCCCGGAGTCTATTCTGTAACAATTGGTTTGATGGCATTCGGATTTGCTCTAGTGTATGCAGCAAACGCTCCTGAGCCAGAGGATCACAACTCATGAATCAGTAAAGTCATGGCCGTTCCTGTTGGTCAATGCATCCATGAATCCTAAAATCAACCCCTTCCACAATGCTAAACTCCATTGGAAGATCAGAATTTTTTGGGCAAAATACACATAGAATCTATTCCTACTGGAATGAGAGATAGCAGTCCGATTTACCACTCCAAGCGGGCCACGCCACAATAGCAATTCTTGAACTAAAGATAGACAAATACTCAGCAACAATATCTTAGTTTGCCACCAAGTAAGAAATTCTTCCTTTCCTAAACTATCTGATTGACTAAATTGGTAGAGGAATGGTAAAACCGTAATTAGCGCCGCTAACCACAAAGGTGTAACAATTAGAACCATAGTTGAACTACCAATAAAATCAAAATCTGCTCCCTTGCGACGACGCTTTGGATATTTCCGCATTATTCTTACATGAGCTCTTGCATCCCTAGAGCGTTTACCCAAGAATCTCTTGCGGCCAGACTCTGCTACATGAGCTACAACTGCCTCTGGGGCGTAAACAATTGTCCCTCCATTAGCAATTAACTTCAGACTAACCTCCATGTCCTCAGCATGATACCATGCCGGATCAAAACCCCCCACTTCATCCAATGAGGCACTGTGAAACATTGAACATGGTCCGTTTGCTAAACTAGTTCTTCGAGGTCTTGAGCGATATTTTGACTCTATCTCGACCGAACGTAACAAACTAACTAAATCATCGGCTCGCTCAAATATTGTCCTCCCAGTAACTGCAACAACTACCTCATCTGGATCGATTGGTGCTGATTTCTCGTAAAGATTAGATATCCAGTTTTGGGTAGGTCTAACATCAATATCTGTAATAGCAATCCACTCGCCTTTAGCATGCTTTACCGCTAAATTTCTGCCCGCAGATAGTCCCTGAGCTTCTTGGGTAATGACAAACACGGGAATTTCAGAGGCAAGGTTGTGCCATTTTTGCAATTCCTGAGCAGAACCATCTGTTGAACCATCATCAACCGCAATAATCTCTAACGGCCTGTAGGTTTGCTTTGTCAGGGATTCTAAACATCCGTCAATCCACTGAATTCCATCTCTTACACAAACAGTGATTGAAATTAATGGATTACCACTCAACCAATCACCTCAAACATAGATAATATATTTCGGCAGCGCGATTTTACTTCGATGGTTGAAATCTGCACCACGACTCCAGTCCTTGGTTGTCCATAGACCACTGCAGTGCCGATTGGCGCTAGGCAATGAATTATTATTGGCGCTAAATCTTCTTCTCCATCGACATTAATTAGACTTGGAAGTTGGTTTTTTAGTGCAGTTTCTATCGCCGTGATAAGTGATGGCGTGAGGTGACCAGCGGGGTTACTTGCCGTCAAAATATTCTGAAATTCAGAGATATCAACTCTTTCAGCATCTAACAACTCTTGTCTCTTAGTCATCCCGTCTATGATGCCAATATCTGGAACAACACCCAGTTCAAGCAGCGTCGCTACAGATACATCACCAACTGCTATGAGCGAACTATTCTGCCGGTCAATCGACTGCAATGCCTCAGACATTGCGATTTCTGGTAGCTCCTCAGGCCCCTCAAATAAAACGCCCATTGGATTCTTTAATTCACTGTCAAGGCTGGATGCCATTTTCAATTCACTTATGCGGACTGTTTCGCTAATCCAGGGGTTTCCATCGGAATCAATTACGCCACTTCGAATTCGCGAACTACTAATTATTTGTCCGGAGAAGTCTAGCATGTGAGGTACTTCTAAGATTGCTAGCTCAGCCAAACCGCTCATCTTTCGCTGCCGGTTAATCTCCTCGCAATTTCCTAATGTTTCAGGTGTTGCAACTATTGCATCAGCGGATTTATGAGTCGGTGCGGGACCGAATGAATCATTTAATTGAAACAGTTTCACAGAATGGTATGATTTGTCCCCCAACCAGTCTAAGATAGCATTGAACCTAGTGTCATAATCTTGAATAAAAGCTGATTTTTTGCTTGCCAAGTCATCACTAACAATGTGAATCTCAACTGAGTTTGCTCGGGTCATCGCCATACTTAGTAGTAATTTGTGGCCTGCATGTAGTCTATCGAATGTGCCCCCGATGAGGCAACAATCATAGGCATTATTGCTTGCCATCATTGGACTGTAACAAAATTGGCCTTTGAGTTAATCGCTTAATTTAGGCTAAACAATTCGATTTGTTAAGACTTGAAATTAAGGCACTGTGCCCCGGCTCCTAACGGCCTGTTTCATAGCAGTGCTCCAAGGCCTGACCCTCGGTGCCGGGGCGTGCTGTTTGATAGGGTGGTTGTCTTGAGTTCATTCTTGCGTCACACAAGGACCCATAACCTACCAAATGGTTTACCGCTTTTGC
>DAUW01000141.1 GCA_002505355.1 Euryarchaeota archaeon UBA229
TGAGCGAGGGTTCGTGGACCGAATCTGCAGTAGTTGCAAGAGCCTTGGATGGGTTTCTTACTACCATCGATGATGACGTTGAAAACCAATGGGTGTTTGACACATTTGCTAATTTTGACGGTCAATCCCGCCATTTATGGGTAGGGCTTTCTGACTCGGAGGACAATGGTGAGTATCGTTGGCATGACGGCACACCATTTCATTACCGAAACTGGGGGGCTGATCAACCATCCGACAGCGAAACGGAAAGCTATGTACACATTGCTGGTACCAACATGGGCAACATAGTACCTGGAACATGGAACGATCTAGATGATGACCCGCAATATTTTCCGGTTTACGGGGTAGTTGAAGTTGGTAACGCTGTGGATTACGCACTACGTTTTGATGGCGTGGACGATTACATAGTAATCGATGATGAAATTCCCACATTTACTAGTGGTATTGCCATATCGGCCCGCGTCAACATGCCTGATACTACTGGTATCCAGTTTGTCACAATGTTTGCTGACTACGGGTGGGGGTTGTACATAAACAACGGGGAGCTCGGTTACGCAAGCGAGTATTCCATCTCCAAACATCCCAACTCCAACGCAAGTATAGCGGAAAACGTGTGGACGGAGATCGGTGTCGTTGTAGAACAGGGAGTAGGTGGATATTTCCTAATCGACGGTGATTATGCGGGTGACATCAGTGCTGAGGACGCAAATATTCCCCAAGGCGACTTTGGCTCCAATGATTGTTATCAATCGGGTGATGATTGCGATGAGTTGTTCATTGGTAAGATGGGTGCCGGATGTGACTGCAATTACTTTAGCGGAATGATTGATTCGGTGTTGATAAGTGATGACACATACACCATGACGTGGGAGTTTTTGGAAGGAGAGGGGTCATCCACAGAGGATGCGAATGAGGATTTCGTTGGAGAAATTGAAGGAGCATCCTGGGTCATGCCTGATGGAACAATTGTCGCTCAGGCTGTCCAGCTATTCCCCGATGAGGAAGTATACGGTATCAACGGCCAAGAAGGCGATGTGTTGCTATTTTTCATCGAGGTTGAAGAATTTACTAGGGATCTATACCTAGAGGCATATTTTGAATACGATAATTGGGAAGACTGGGGCAAAAGCAGTTTTGATGCTTACTTCGGCCATAACTACATTCCAAATCAGTGGGAATATGACGAAATTCGTGATGATAATTACGATTACATGTGGATAGACTTCTCTTGGCCGGATCAGGGTATTTTGTGGATGGTCATCATTCCACATGACGAGATAGAAGAATTGACCATATATGCAGATTCAGACATTGCAGACCCGCCACCATCGCTTGATGAGATGACCGAATTGGTCAATGAAATACCGATAACTGGGCAGAAAATCAATCCCGGCAGGGGTGCTCCGGATGAAGATCGAGTATTGCATTACTACGTCAACGTAGGGGAAAATCTCTCATCCTTGTCAGTCGAAACGTATGGTGGAAATGGGAATGTCGACTTGGCGATATCTTCTATCACCATCCCAGACCCATTTGAATCATTTTTTGGTTGGGAAGAACCGTGGATTGAAGATTTTGACGATTATGGCGTTATTGCTGGCTTTGTCGACGTAGACGCAAAGTCTGATTGGTCGACTGGTCCAGGTAACGATCACCAGGTAGCACTTTACGACTTATCCCCGGGAATATACTATGTCACAGCGTATACATACGGTAAAGCCAATGATTTCACAATTGTTGCTTCAATGGCGTTTGAACCGCTGAACATAGAACCAGAAGACGCCATCGAACTTTCACCTGGAATCGCATACGGCCCAATTAGTGGTTATGATGGCCTAAGCCAATACTTCAAAATAAACGTCCCCTCGAATACCGAACGGTTAGAAATCGACCTAAATGATGGATTTGGCGAAGCCTCGCTATTCACCAAGTTATCTGATTCACCATCTGAAAACGATTACACCTATCGAAGTAACAGCCCAGGCTCGGGGGACAAAATCGGGTTCAATGATCCCACTCCAGGGACTTGGTATATTTTGGTTAGTACTGATATGGTATTTGGTGAGGTTACGATTACTGCCTCCTTTACTGATAGGTATGTATGGGAATATGATGGGACACCAATTCAACTATTCAACGCTGAAGAGGTTAGCGGTGTCTCAGCCCCAGCAGGTGAATCACTGAACTTCTTCGTTGAATTGTCAGACCCTGGCGAATATTTGATGATTCAAACATTTGGCGGGAGCGGTGATTTGTCAATATATGCCAACGGCAGTGTTATGGTTCTGGCATTTGATGACTTCTTCGAGAACTTCGATGAGGAGGACTTCGGTAAAGGCGAAGGTCGGCAAGCTTCCGGATTAAATTTTGACTCTAATGCAGTCGAGTTAAATTCCAACGGTGAAGACACTGAGCAAATGATTTACGTTGACTTGCCCGCCAACGGTCGGTTTGATATTACCTTGACAGCGCAGGAGGAAATAAGTGAGGTTACTATTGTTGCAAGTTGGGTTTATACTGAGTTCATCGAACCAATAACTGACCCAGTTGCTCCAGCGGATCCCGTTGTGGAAAATACCTGTAGAGATAGCGCTGAATTAGCCATGGCAGAAAATGATCGAGATGATGATGGAGTATTGTCTGAGAGAGAGTTTGAATCTGTTCGCATCAATGGCGCAGCGATTGAGTTTGGTGAAACAGACATAAACTTCGACGGGGAAATAGAATATGGCGAACTCTTGCAAATATCATGCTCGTGCCAAAATGAATTAGAATCCACATTTACTCAACTATCTCCCTATGGCAAAGAGGTTAGTATTGAGAAATTAAGTTCACAAGTCTATGAAAATCAGTTCAATTTCTTCGACATAGATAGTAACTCAAACCGGCAGATTTCAAGGTCGGAGGTAGATATCTTGATTTTGCTGTGCGAGACTACCTTCGATGCATTTGATGGTGACGGAGATGGAGTTCCCGATGTCGATGACGCTTTTCCTGAGGACCCCGATGAATCAAAGGATACTGATGGCGACGGAGTTGGAGATAACGCAGACTTAGCACCCTCAGTAGCCAATGACCTAATTTACTCTGCTGGAGCAATCCTTGCCATAGGTCTGCTTGCCATGCTGGTGTTAGTACTACGTAATTCTCGAAACAATGAACATGAGCAATCTTGGGATTCAGATAAACAGTTCAATTTCGCAGAACAAATGCTCGACATCCAGGAAAGCCAAGATATGCCGAGAATGCACGAAGCGTTACCTCAAGATAGTCCCGTTATTGATAATTCTGAGCCAACTGCTTACCAAGCGGTTAGCAACCTGCCAGAAAATGACAACCTATTCGAACAATTAATTGCACCACAAAATCCGCCTCCAGCGCAGTTGTTGGGGATGATTGGTAGTGATGGCACAGAATCGGTTGAGTACCCAGTAGGTTCAGGAATAACCTGGCAAAGGCTCAATGCGCAGCAGCCATGGACAAGAAAGTAATCAGACTCTTTGTTTAGGTTGCATCAGACCGAGAGGCTTCAATAGACGTACAATATGTCGGTGTAGTTCTGGCAAGATTTCGAACATGATGAGAGCCATGAAAAACATGGCAAAAAGCGAGACAAATCTTGCAGCATAGTTGTGTCCAAACTCAAATACACTCATCCCGTAAAATGACCAAGTTGTATATGTCTGATGCATCCAAATCAAGCCAACATTGCGGAATATATTGAGTATGTGAATTACTGGAATTGTAAATAGGATGGCCCTTATCCTTCGCTTCCAGTCTAGGTCCAAAACAGCAATTGCTCCAACAAAAATCACCATCGACTGCAATGCTGTGCATGCTAGAACGAAATTGATTCCAATAAACGAGCCATCTGCCATTACCAGTTCAGTCTGGAATGGGAATTCGCCAATTGTATCCGCACTAAACCAGCGGTTGCCATCCCACTCATCCCAACTAATCTTGCCAGAAGTTGTTTCAACCCAAGTCTCACCGAGATGAATATCACCAGTCCCAGAAATGCGGTAAAATAGAGCTACTTGTGACGCAACAAACCAAATTGCCAAAACGTTCAACCACGGAACATGGGAAATCAGTAAGTAAGGTCCGCCAGCATAAGCCATTGCTCCCCTAGACCAATTGAGCGCCTTACGGGCTTTAATATCCCCAACGTTGCCTTCCCACCGGGCAATTCCCAAAGTGAGTGGTAGGGCCAACAGGCTCATTACTGTCAGAATTAAGTCCCCTTTAGCTTGATAATCCCAGGCCCCGGAAAAAAAGTAAATTCCGACAAATAACCAGCCAACTTGTGCAATGCGAACGGATCCATTGGTGCGTCTGTGCCATGAAATCGCTAGAGATACCAGACCTACAGCGCCAGTTATGGGCAAAAGTGAGACGGCCTCCATAATATCCCCAGTCATCGACTCAATTTCAAAACTTGCATTCGATGCAAAGTAACTTCAACAATTAGACATAGCGCTAAACATGAAGGGAGCAATTGTCGAGGTGCTTCCAGAAAAATTCCCTGAAAATGTCACCCCAAATGGTGGTATTGCCTACCTTGACCGAGATGGTGTAATTAACGTTGGTAGCCCAAACTACATCAACAAACCTGATGAACTGGTTTTGCTGGATAATGCTGCTGAGTCTATCGGAAGGCTGAAGCGAGCTGGTTTTGTCGTCTGCATCGTCACCAACCAGTCAGCAATCACTCGCGGCCTTTGGGATGCTCAGCGGTTGAAACAAATCCACATACACCTACAAAAACTGGTTCTTGAAATCGATTCAGACGCTCACATAGATTTGATAATTACCTGTCCACATCGACACATAGACAGATGTAATTGCCGTAAACCAATGCCTGGCATGTTGTACTTGGGTAACAGTTATCTGAGAGAGAATATGACTTTAGACGCGGGACTAAACACCTGTGTAGAAATACCAACGGAAGCGATTAATGTCAATTGGTGGAAGGCAAAACCTGAACCAATCAATGACCTAGATTTCATTGTTGGAGATCGAAAAAGTGACCTAGGTGCAGGCTGGGCAAGAGGTATCAGACTGTTCAAAGTAAATCCAAATATCGGGTTATTCCAAGTAATAGACAGAGTGTTGGATTATCAAGATAAAGGTGACACATTTCAACCAGTGAGGTGACTTTATGGGTTGGTTAGGAATTGATGATACTGACCATTTGGATGGTGGTTGCACAACTTTCTCGATGTTTGAGATTATCCAAAATCTACCCAAGCAATATGATTACCAAAATGTAAGTCTAGTGCGTTTATACCCCTTCGCCAAGAGAAGAACTCGAGGAAATGCAGCACTAGCAGTTGAGATTGTTGGAGAAGATTACACTGAACTGATGAAGTTTCTAGACCGGTATTGGAATGATAAATTACTTCCACTTGCAGGTATGATTACAAACTCTAAGTCCTCGTTGCGCGAGCAGAGCCCGACTGATCCGGGAATGGTCTGGTTTGATAACAAGCCTGACGAGCAATTCTACTGGAATTGCGTTACGCAGGAAATCGACATGTCAAAGGTTCCAAAAGCAGCAAAATCATGGGGCGGTCACGGTAGAATTGGAGCCACTGCTGTGGTTTCATGGCCAGGTAAAATTCACACCTTCGAGGCAATCACCTGGCGGCGTCAAGATGCTGTAGCAGCAAAAAGTCCTAGAATAGTGGATTTAGATAAATTAAATGATGTAGACGAAAACCCTGACACCTTCATGTCTCGAGATTTACGAACAAACTCAGTACTAATCTCACCGCGTGGCAATTGTCCCGTACTGTTTGGCCTTAGGGCTAAGACCTACAACTCAGCCCGCAGTAGCTGTGAATATCTAATCAATTCTGATAATACTGAAAACGTGGTTGGGTACCTAATTTTCCGAACCAATCAAGCTACAGACGATCATCTAGGAAACGATAAGCATGGTACTGTCAAAGAGGTGACAATCAAACGACGCGGGTCAACGAAAATCCTTTGTCAAAATGGCGATGTGTTAATGGCATTTGCCGAATCTGGTGATGTTAAATTACTCGCCCAGTGGTTGAAGCCTAGGGATAAGATATCTTACAACGGATTGGTAAGTAGTGACGATGCTATCCATCTAGAGAGGTTGAAAATTACCGAATCTGCAATGCTAAAAGTGAGACCGAAATGCGAAGAGTGTCAAACTACACTGAAATCAATGGGTAAAAATCAACCTTTAAGATGTCCAAAATGCAAAAAACGCTTCCCGCAATCTTGGAACCTAGTTGAGAGATATCCGCCATTTAATGGATGGGTTCAGCCGCCTGAAGATTCAATGAGGCATCTAGCAAAGCCATTAGATTGGCATGATGCAAAATCCTGGTAAATTGGAAAATTTACAAATGAATGAATCTAATGGGTAGACCATGGTCGATGAATCAACCAGTAAGATGATTGCTTATGCGATATTTGCGATTTCACTTGGTGTAATGATCTATTACATAACAAAACAAGCAAGGTATAACAGGATGTCAGTGATGGATGAAAATGCACCCAAAATTGCCGGTTCTGATACTTTAGCTGGTGGTGCCAGAAATCCTGAGCAGTTCGATGAACCAGACGACGATGCGTTGGAAGAAATGGCTGAGTTATTAGGTGACGATGAGGATTAATGTATCGATTCAATACCATTATCGGTAATTCTAACAGTGATTTCCTCGCTATTGATTGCAAGAATCCTATGATGGCCATTCGGGCTTCGTGATAAGGTCCAGATATCATATCCTGCAGTGGTGAAGTAATTCTCAGACCGAGCAAATATCTGCCCCTGCCGCTGTCCACTAGCGTCAACCGTACCTTTGCTTATCAACAACAATCTGATGTCTTTCGATATCTTGGTTCCCAACTTTGATATCAACTCTAATTCACGTTTGGGAATTCTTCCGCTATGTTCGCACCAATCATCCAATACAACGAGTTCTACCGAGGGAAGATTCGCTGCTGCAGAGATAATCGAATCAACCGCCTTGTCCAAGGCGCCAGCAATCAGCATAGCGTGAAACCTTGATGCTGCAACTGGAGACAAATGGCTGAATAATTGCGGAAATCTGTCGGGATTCGGCATCGCTAATCCAATCCAGAGTACGCGACCACCACCGTCAATCACGTCTGCTGCCATGTGGAGTCCAATAGTAGTGCCCCCGACACTACCTTCTACAGCCATATGGACCCGCTTAGATTCGGTTGGTGGCAGCCATCTCACAAGTCAACTCAATCGGTGATAGTGAATGACTATTGTGGTAAATCATAGCAAGATTATTTGACCAGCATTCTTTGGCACTTTCATGGCTGAAGGGAAAAAAGTGGCTGCCAGCCAAGTTGAGTTTACGGTCAAAAAAGGCGAAAGGATTCCGCGTAAGCCGCTAGGTGAATACGCCGAAGCCGACAATCTGAACCATGCAATTGCGCGTGATGGCTTACTGGCAACTGCCATGGATGACAAAAATCAATATGGTCCAGTATCGATGATGATTTTGCTACTCATTGTTGCGACCATAACCGGATTATCACTCAAGTTGCTGAGCGTTTATCTTTGATTCCGATTCCACAGGGGCCATTGCAATTCTAATGAATAACACAGCAAGTATCGTCGAAACCAAGAAGAATATTCCCACATAATTGGAGATATTATACCACATCATACCTACTCCCACAAGCGAAAGATAGGCCACTAGCTGGCATACAGCTGAGGCTCGATCGAGTCGGTCAGTCATCTCCTGACTCAATTTACCATTATTTTCCAGCATGTAAGTGTATATCAAAAAATAGATTCCTTGAAATGGTAATGTTGCAGCAATAATCGACAGTGCCACTTCTCTTATTTGTTTGGGGTCCGCCTCCTGTTCGATACCTTGAAACAGCATCACTGCGGTATTAGTACCCAGAAGCGCTGCCATTATTGTCCATCGCTTGTCCTGAGAAGAAGTCCGGCTTTCGACATTGACAGACTTATCTGACATAGTCGACAATTGACAATTAATGGTTTGAAAGTTGTGTAAAACTCCAACAGAATGTTGCATTTTTTGACGTCTCTGTTCAACGCGGAAACCATTTGCAGGTCAATCGAAATGTTATAGGAGGTTGTCGATGACCGTTGAACATGGCCTTTTGTCCACTAGATTATCGGTACGGCGATGAAGACTTCAAACGAATTTGGTCAGAACTTGGCAGACATGAAAGACAACTAGAGGTTGAACGAGCCCTGATTTGGGCTCACATGCAACTCGGTAAAGTTTCACAAGCTGATTATGAGGCTGTTGCGGCAATTGCTAACCCAGATATCGTAACTAAGGAACGTGTTTCAGAAATCGAGGCTGAGACTAAACATGACATCATGGCGCTGACCAAGGCTATGGCTGAGGCCGCTGGGGAGGCTGGATGGTGCATCCACCTCGGTGCGACCTCAAATGACATTGTTGATACAGCAGTAGCCCTGCAACTAAGAGACAGTATCGTTCTGCTCAGGGAACAATTATGTTTGTTGATTGGGGTCTGTGCTGATGTTGCAGAGCGGGAGCGAGACACGGTAATGCTTGGTAGAACTCATGGACAAGCTGCTGTCCCAATAACGTTCGGCTTGAAAGCGGCTGTGTGGCTTGATGAATTAAGGCGTCAATTGATTAGACTCGATGAATCAGCGCCGAGAATAGCAGTCGGTAAATTTCTCGGTGCGGTTGGTACAGGAGCCGCACAGGGTGAGCATGCACGGGAATTGCAGCGCTTGATTTTGACCCATTTGGGCCTAGGTGTACCCCTCGCTACTACACAAGTTGTGGGGCGTGATAGATACATAGAATATGTCTCATGGCTCGCTAATGTGGCTGCTTCTTGTGAGAAGATTCTCCAAGAAATCCGCAACTTGCAAAGGTCAGAAATTCAAGAAGCTGGTGAGGGTTTTGATGTCAAAAAACAGGTTGGTTCCTCGACGATGGCGCACAAGAAAAATCCAATAAAATCAGAAAACGCATCGGGTCTAGCAAGAATCGTTAGATCAATGATAATTCCTACTTATGAGAATGCCCTTTTGTGGCACGAACGGGATTTGGCTAATTCAAGCAGCGAGAGATTTACTCTCTCGCACGCATCTGCACTGTGTGAGGATGTTGTTGCCAAGACTAGGCAGGTTTTGACCAGTATGTGGGTTGATGCTGAGAGGTGTCTAGAAAACATCAAGTCTCAACGAGGGTTGGTAATGGCCGAAAAAGTAATGATTGAATTGGTTGATCATGGGGTCTCAAGAGACGATGCTCATGAGATACTGCGCTCAGCATCATTTGAGGCAGTAGATAAGAAAATCGAACTAATCGATGTTTGCAGTAGGACTCCAGAGATTGCTGCTGCATTTAGTGCTGAACAACTTGAAGCCATGTTTGACCCGATGAACCACATTGGTGTCGCAGGTGAAATAGTTGATGAGGCAGTAGAGTTAGCCCGACTAGCCAT
>DAUW01000079.1 GCA_002505355.1 Euryarchaeota archaeon UBA229
ACTTGTGGCTGGAACGGAATATTGGTTGTGGTTACTTCACTGTCACATGGTGTTCTAGTGTCCTCAGCGCAGGTGTAGACCTTAGATTCGCTGTAGGTTAAAGTTCCCGCAGTCTTGTTGAAATCAATAATTTCACGGGTGTAGGTGATATCGTAATCGAACGGGCCCACTTGCTCATAGACCGGTTCTGCATCACCAGGATTAGTTAGATTCCATGCGTAATAACTTCGCTCGCCAGTACTGGTTGACCAGTCTGGATCTGCTTCAGTACAATCGTCATCTGCACAGGCATTATCAGTTGGGAAGGTTTCGAAATTGTCTTCCACGGCACCCTCAACTGCTCCTGTCGAGATGATAGACAGAGGGGCACTCAAAATTAGGCAAACCAAGGCGGCGCCAAGCATTACTTTACTATTAGATAGCATACTCATGCTCTTCCGTGATTTAACCTAGGTGTTAAAGATTACACCTGCTGTAGTACACTTTTAGCCTATATAGACAGATTATTGCGCTAGGAAATTCATTTTTTGTCGCACTAAGTGTAAAAAAGGAATCTGATATCGGAGAGTTTACCCGTGTGATATTATGCCAAAACCAGTTCAGCAAATTTCAACCGAATCTATCGCACTAATCAAATCAAAAATTGAACATACAATTGACAACGGCATCTCGATTAGAAATGCCCTTGCCGATTATTCCAACAGTGAAGCCTATGACATCAACTGGGAGGTACAGGCTGCTGTTGAAGCGCTACAGGTTTTCGGCTCACGCTGGACTATTGAAATCCTATCAACGCTCTACATTGCGGGACCGCGCAGATTTAACGAAATGAAGAATTTGCTCGAAGGAATTTCGTCACGAACGCTTTCTGATAAACTGACGCTGCTATCTGAGGAGGGGTTAATCAATAGAACAGTCGATGAAGGACCACCAGTGAGGGTGGCCTACGCTTTGAGTGAACACGGGATTGCGTGTGGGAGATTACTCTCTCCGTTAGTAGCACACCTAAAGATACGTTCAGGATCCGTTCAGTGAATCACTAGACGGATGCTTTAACAAAGGAGAACAAGTTAGTATTGCCATGCCTTTGATTGCCCAGTGGGTCCGGCAGCGGCCATGGATTGCTGCAGGTATTGCTGGAGCAGCAGGCGGGATTGCTGGAGTTGCCAGTGGCGTAGCTGCTGCTGCCAGTGCGGTTGGTGCACTGGCATTTGGGGGTATCTCAACCAAAAGGAGTAATGCTGAGCATCCGTTGCGGCGGCGAATTTTACTAACCTTAGAAAAACATCCTGGATTGTGCTATCGAGAATTACAATCCACTTTAGCAACAGCCAATGGTACCTTGAGGCACCACCTCGATGTCTTACAGACTCGCCGGAGTATAACGGTTATGCCGGTGAATGGTCGTACCTGTTATTTTGCTGGCGCACCTACTCAGGTAGAAGTGTTGAAGGGAATTGCAGTTACCGAACAGAGAGCAGCCTCCGCGCTACCAATCGGTCTCTCGCTAGTTCAAAGATTAATTATTGAAGATGTTGTCAAAGAGGGTGTGCCACGGTCGCAAGCCCAACTCGCAAGAAGAATTGGCCGTACACGTGCAACCGTACACTCCGCAGTGAAAGTACTGAGAAGGCGAGGTATCCTGCGGGAAGACAGAATTGAGCTGATGCCTCACATCGATATGGATATCCAATGGCATGGTACTCAGGGCGTTGACTATGAATGGCTAGATGAGCGCCGTTGAACAATGCCTTCATTTTTCGCCGCTTGAGCGGCAATAAATGCACAGCATTGAAAGACCCTCGACAACCCCTGGCCTCCGAGTAGCATGTTCAGGGTTAGATTACAGGAAGTTGCCCTGCCGACCAGTGATCGAGATATTGACAGTCTAACCGCGTGGTTCATTGACACGCTTTGCTTGGTGCGTAAACGTGGTGAGGACATGGCTGATCACGGAATTGCCAACCCTGTTCATCGTTTATTACGAGACTACCTGTTTACCCAACCTGAGGTTGGTTGGGACGCTCAAATGCTTGCCGATGAATTAGCTCTAACACCAGCATCACTCAACCACCATTTGGCAAGACTTGTTCAATCCGGATTTATTGGTTACACCAATGAGGGAAAAGGCTGGCGACGTTATTATTTACGCGGTGGTTCACTGACTAAGGCAGTTGAAATCTTCGCTAGCCAAGCAAGCATAATCGTTGATCAACGGTTGGAAATCATTGATACACATTGGGGCAGAAATAACCCCAGACTTGTATTGGAGTTACCCGAAAAAGATCGCCCTTCACTAATGCTGGGAATTGCTGACCACAGACCTCTGATTGCTGAATCTGGGGCAAGCGCACTTTCCCAATGGATGGGCGACTTTGGATTGCTAGGTGAGCGCCCGGGCAAGGAGATATTAGCTGATTCAATTTCTGTCCAATTATTCAAATTAATGTTAACCCGTGATGCGCCGCTTTCGCTCGATGAAGCCGCCCAAGAACTCGGGGGTCAGAAAGCCCGAATTGGCCGTATTTTAGAACGATTTAGATGCAGTGGTATGATTGAGAGGATTCCGAGAACCGACCGATTAGCAGTTGCATTATGGAATGCCATGACGACCCAACATCAGCGTCGTGGTGAGGATTGGATGCTGAAAAAAGGGGGCTTTCAGCGAATATTAAATGGGCAACAACAAACCAATTTATTGATGGCGCTAAAGAAAGGTAAATTGACCATTGAAGAGGTTGCATCAGCGATGAAAAATGTTGATCCACAACAGCAAATGTTGCTGTTAAATTTGTTGGGTGGTAGACTACCACTGGGGCACAGAATGAATGGTGAAGATGCTGCGCAAGTACAACGTAATGTCCGGGATTCTTTGGATAGAGTCCTGCGAAGAATGCGGAGAGTTGCTGAAATGTTGGAATCTGAATTATCTAGTTGATTTCAGCCAACCATTGAAAAATAACATCCATGAGCGTCAATCAATGAGCGAGTTCATTGGCCAGAAATTTGGCAAGTGGGAGGGTGAAGAGCGTCCGTTATTTCTCGCACCAATGTCTGGTGTAACCGACCTGCCATTTCGCTTACTAGCCAAAGAATGTGGAGCTGATGTAACTATCACTGAATTTACCAACTCCACCGCCCTAAGCAGAGCAGCAACCGCATCATGGCGCAAAATGGAATCGCATGAGACTGAGATTCCATTCATACCTCAAATCTTCGGGGGCGATGTCAACGACATGGTTACAGCTGCCGAAATGTTAGCGCCTAATTGTGACGTAATCGACTTGAATTTTGGTTGCCCTGCTCCGAAAGTCACCAAAATTTGTGCTGGTGCTGCATTGATGGGCGAACCTGATAATTTAGTTTCAATGGTTGCCGATATAGTCGGAAATGTTGACGTCCCAGTTACCGCAAAAATGCGTCTGGGGACCGGGGCTAGTCAGCACAATGCGGTAGAAATATGTCAACGGTTGGAAAAGGTAGGCGCTCAACGCTTATGTGTTCATGGTAGAACCTTGAGACAGCGATATTCTGGTATCGCTGATTGGGATTATATCAAACAAGTTGTTCAATCCGTCGATGTCCCTGTAGTTGCCAATGGGGATGTAGTAGACTCAGACAGTGCGGCTAAGTGTCTGGAAAAGACCAACGCTTCTGGACTGATGATTGGGCGTGGGGCAATTGGCCGGCCAGCAATGTTTGGCTACCTAAAAGTAGGTTTAGGCTGGATGGAAGAAGCCGATTTGCCGTGGGTAAAACTCCATGATAATTGGCAGGATTTAGACGAAACTAAGCAGGCATTTGCAACCAGAAAATGGTGTTGGGATCGCTATATTCAGTTATCCAAAGATACCGTTGGAATACAACCAAGGTGGATGCAGCGCCATGCAGTAGCCTTCAGTAAAGGCCTGCCTGGCGGCAAAAAAATTCGCTCAATCATGCACGAGATGCCTACTCCAGAAGACTTTGCTGATGCAATAAGTGAATTTCTCATTGGCGTGCCTGCCTAACTGTGATGAGTGTCACAAGGGCACTCATTGTTTTGATTGGTAAACATAATTATTAACAAGATGACATTGAAAGTAACCTCGATAGCAGTGAGTACTATTCGTCAAGATTTACGGTTAACAACCATTGTTGTCACTTCCGT
>DAUW01000017.1 GCA_002505355.1 Euryarchaeota archaeon UBA229
CTCGAATTAGGTTATCTAACCAATGATGAGTTTGACCAATGGGTCAAGCCAAAGGATATGATCGGGCCGTCAGTAAATTAATTACAAGAAATCTGTCAAGGACAATTGCCTTGCTCGATCGTTCTGGAAGAGTGAATCTGTGCTATTTGCTAGCCATTCAACATTTTGTTTTGTGTAGGCATCAACACCATACTTTTCCATAACGTGTTGCGTGACTTTGATGTATTTTCTCACCGCTCCTTCGGATACCGTGAGCGCGAGGTTCCCGTTACACAAATCGCCTGCAGATTTGGTGACTCCGAGGGATCCAAAGCCTGCATTACTTGCTTTACTAACCTGGATGCATTTACCTGAAATCGGCATTCTTCGATATGAGTGACCGCACTTTAAGCATCTGACTTTCTGTCTGGCAAAGGCATTCAAATTACCTCGGATATCCGGTAAAAAATGCGACCTAATGACGCTTGATGCAACTTTTCGGACATCAACTGCTCGCAATCGATGTCCAAGATCCAATTGTCCATTCATCTTGTCAATCATCGTGTCAAGAGTTTTGTATGCAGAAAGCCCGGGCCCGGCCGAAATAGATTGACAGTCATGGGTAAAACCATAACCGCGAACCGCAGCAACCGTGCCCAATCGCCGCTCGACAAAATCAACTCTGTTGGCAATCGCCTTTGGGTGCGGATTTGTTTGTGTAGCCTCATAAAAATCTCTTTCATAGAACCAACCAGAATCAACGTTTAGTGCTTCTTTGTCAACTTCTGTGGGGTTTAATCTGGTTGTCAATACAAGTGGTGCGTCCATTTGACCACCTCGATTAGCCGGTAGAATTTCACGACTAAAGTTCAATAACCCATCCATAAGTAGCATAATTGCGTCCTCGTCGCCGTCGCAGTTTCTCCGCTTTGAGGCATGAAATAGCGGATGAGCGTAACCGCCAGAACAATCCGCCCAACCAATTATTCTCGATAACACACCGCCAGATGTGTGGGGCGCTAGTGCACAAATTAGGTGCCCTACTAAGTCATCAGGTGTTGCAACATTATAGTAGGGCTCTAATCCATAGTAACGAGTCAGCAGTTCATCGATGAACTGCGCAGTTCGAACGAAAAAATCACTCGCATTCTTAGCTACGATGAAATCCTGAGGGTATAATTCTAACATTTGGTCATCCGACTCTAATTCGTTGCCTAGATAGTCATGAGTATACCCCAAGTTGACCAATCGTTGCCACGACACTTCGATTTCCTTTGGTTTGAAGTGCGTTACCGGAACATCACTCATATCGAACCTAACGGTTCCGTCCCTGAAGACTGGAATATCATATTTGGCCCTCAATATCCCTTTTTCTAACGCCTCAGGAGTTTGATTTTTACTAGCAATCTTTTTCATACATTTGATATTATTGGGAATTCTTTCCAATCCCAGGGTTATCATTGCATCTTCTATCATAGACGCAATCGGGACGGTGGTAATTTCACCTCGCCGCCGCCGGTTGGCCTCCAAATCCTTCTTGAATTCGGTTCTACCACCGCATTTTTCTCCGACTATCGTTTCCCCATATTGATTCACTTTTCTATGGTGGCAAGATAACATCGGGGATTTTTTCCCGCATGTAGTACAGGTTCTAAGGCCCAGTTGAACCCGAATATCTTGCTTGTCCGCTGCGTTGGTTAGTAATCTTTGATTGCCGCCGCTTAACTCGATTGGGAATAGAGTGTGTGCCATAGGGTTCATTATTCTTGGAGCAGATTTTTCCGGGCGGCCCATTCGGCAACCAATCCTTACCGGTGCAGAGTGGTGCCACCTTAGTTTGGAGATCTTCTTGATAACCGGCAAGATACCATCAACGAGATAATCATCCCTTTCAATTTGCGATGCCAGATAACTTTCAACATCATCAGGGCCGACATCAGGAATGTTGGCAGCTGCAACACGTCCAATTTCATCGGTCTCAGCGATTGATTTACCCATTTGCCGTGCCTTTGTCTCTGCTGAAATTCGTTGTATTGCACGTTCTTTTTCTAATTCACTGAGCCGACTTTCCTCCTTATCTAATACTGATTTAACATGCCTTAATTTGTTAATTTTGTCTGTAAATAGTTCGACTGAGTCAACAATCATTACTGGTTTATCATCTGTAGTACTAAATCCGAATCCTTCCATCATTGCTGACCAACCGCTGGTGATGACTAGATCATTTCCATCATGGTGATGAGCGAGGCCCAAAATCAGCGCGGCCGCTTTAGCCAAACCGTGCTGCTTGAGTGCCCAAACAGCTGAAGGTTTTTCCTCAAAGATGAAATTCTCAACGGCAAAGTCTGGACCAGGTGTCTGGTTGAGATTATTGATTGTAAGGTCAGTGGGCGGCATTTCAGCCATAATTTTTGCATTCCATCCTGTCACGCTGGATTTTATTCTCAACCATCTTTTCTCAGTGGATTGAGAATCTTCTGTTTCTGCAGACTGTTCAATGGTAGATTGTTTGAGTAGAGTAATTAATTGTGGCACCCATTCAATTGGTAAATCAAGGAACCATGGGTTGTGCGGCGGCGGCAAGGAGGTTTTGAATTTTTCAGCAATTGCCCTTGCCTGCTCCCAATTTGGTTGTTGGGTAACTAGAAATCTATGCCATTCTAATCTTACTTTAAATCTTAAATCCGTGTCTGAGAAATTTTCTTTAGACAGACCGGGGATACCGTTTGGGCATTTATCACGGGGTATTGCCATTATCGAACAAAACGTATCTACCCGCTCAGGGGAGTTTAGTTCTTCGATTAAATCGCTGGCCCACCAATCGATCGAGTAACCTGCGGGGACAAGATGCTTGTTGTTCTCGAGAAATTCTCCGTAGCCAATGACAATCTCTCCATTGTCCCACACAGTAGCAATATCTTGTCTTACCCGATTGAAACCTTCAACAGTATCACAACGCAAGAACTGGCCGTCATTCAAAATCAACCAAGGCCCGTCCGTGGTATCTGATGGTGTTATTGCGCAAGCCTTGCCAGGGCGCTCTATTTTCATTTGTGTACCGATTGTAATGAAGTCGTCCATCGCCAGCATGCAAGTTGGGTTAACAGAGGCAGCAGCGAGCCCAGAAGGCCTCGATCGTCCGTAACGCAGCCTGAACCCCCCCGGTTCTTGCGGTGAACCAAACACGGGTCTGCCCGCAATAATGTCGTCCATAAACTTGGTAATTGGCTCGATTAACCGAGACTTGAAACTAGCTTCTTGGGTTGATTCATTCGGCTTATCCTTTTCTGCGTATTTGCTAATGAAATCCCAACCAGCAATTTTCATTCGCTCCGTGTGTTTGCGTATTTTTGGCGCTTTCAGGCACATACCTTCTCCAATAACTAACAAGACACCACCACGAATTCTCGCCTCATCGATATTTCTTACGTTACCATATCCTGCACATTCAATCCGTTCAGTTGATTCTCCGTTGATCATTACTGGACAAGCACGCACGATCTCATCAATCTCTTCCGGACTTGGCCGATATTGGAGGTTACCGCGGTATAACCCAAACTCTTCTTTCACCCGTTCCACTTCAGGATCAGTAGGCAAGTATCTCCCGACATTCAACTCAATTCTAATCATATCGGCTATCAGCACTGCTAAAGCTTGCGCAGTTCCTCCAGCAGCTCTTATCGGCCCGGCAAAATGTACCGAGACAAATTGTGAACCATCTACGTTGTTTAGTAAGCGGACTTCACTAATTCCTTCCAATGGTGCGACCAAAACCGCTTCGGTTAATATCGCAAGACCTACTCGCAGCCCAACATCGATTGCCGTAACTAAGTCATGCCCTTGTTCCCTGAAACCGCGTGCAACCGACTGAGCCATTAGCATAGAAGTCGTCTCACGGTCATGCTTTGCGAGCATCTTTCGAATATCATCAGCCACCTCATATTCACCGAGGTACTCGACAAGTAATTTCTCTGTCCGACCGGCTAAATCCGCGGCACGTGGTATTTCGACGAACGGTTTGTAATCTAGATTTTTCCCCCGTGCGATTTCCGCAATCCGATAAGCGTCGTCAGTCCTCTCATCCATCCATTGCTGATAGTTTTCCATCTCAACCTCAAGCCGTGAAAGATCTATCCCGTCGGTGGGGGTGAGGTCGAACTGCGCCTTGACCTTATCCGACATCGCCCTCACCATGTGACATGCAAGCCGGCCGCTTATCAAAAATTGCCTGCCCGATGTCTTGTTGATAAGATTCAAGTAGACCAAGTAGGCAATAAATGTCAAGGAAAGTTCATGTCCCATTTGGTCAAGCAGTGCTCGTTAGGCATGTCATCATCCATCAAGAATCACTCAAATTGGCCAAGACTTGTTGAATTGGTTCGCGAACTGGCGTTCATTGATGGCGGTACTGATGACGCATTTACACTCGCCAGTGGTAAGCAGTCACGGTGGTTTTTCGACACTAAACCAGTAATGATGCACCCTGAAGCTTGCCATATAATTGGCGAATTACTTAACATAAGAATGGACGAACTGTCAGCAGATTTTGTTGGCGGTTTGGAACTGGGAGCGGTTCCACTTACCGCAATCGCCATCTCAACAGCGCCAAGCGCATCAACAAGACGGGGCTTCATGGTAAGGAAGGAACCGAAAGGTAGAGGCGGGCGGAAGACCAACAACCCACCCGGCATTGAAGGGTCATCCTTGTCAAGTGGTGGCAATATTGTGATTGTCGAGGATGTAACAACGACAGGAGGCTCAGCCATTAAAGCAGTCAATCGTATTCATCAAGATACCAATTGCAAGGTGATAGCAGTGATTAGTATTGTAGATCGCGAAGAGGGCGCGGTTGAGGCCTTTGCCGCAGCAGGTATACAGTTCGAGAGTTTGATGAGCAGAACCGATGTTGCTAGCGTCGCGTGATAACATGACGAGAGTGATTTTCCCACTATCAGAATCTAACATTGGTCTATTTGAAAACGTCCCGGACAAGACATCGCTTGAACGCTTTAGGTTCTATCATGCCAATGAGGGCAAACCACTTGCAACGCCTTGGCAAGTGGCTTTATCGAGAGCACAAATATTGCGTGGCTATCAGCTCCCCGAAGGAATAATTCTCGATTGTGCGTGCGGCAGTGGAATCCAGATTGCGGCATATTCTGAAATTCTCAAGCGGCCGATAGTCGGCGTGGAATTAAACGAGGAGCGCGCACGTGCCAGTGCGGTAAACTTCCGCACTGTCTTTACTGAACGCGGCGATGACTCGCTCAGTCGCTTGAAAAATAGTTACTTCGTTGTTGGAGACGGTAGAGATGGGGAGAAGGTACTCGCAACACTTTCCGAGGCAGGTTTAGCTGAATCAAGGGTCGCTTTTCTCCATCTCGACCCAGCAAGGCCGAGAAATAGTCGCGACCATGATTTATCCGAGATGGCACCACGTTTAGATGAAATTTTCCTTGGTTGGCAAAATCATTTGATAGCAAGCGAAGCTGGTCCAGCCATTCTACTCGATTTATCGCCACGAATTTCAAACCGTCAAATGCTAGATGTCGAAAAGTTGGTGAATGACTTTTGGCCGGGGCTGAAGAAGACTTGGACCTGGACATCGAGAGGTAGAGGCCGAGTTGATCGACTGGCTTTGTGGATTGGCAGCATTGCAGAACCAGGACATCCTCGCCGTTTCGTTAGAATTCCGCCAGATCCAACCAAGGCTCCGCTAATCTTACTGGGAGGTGATGCAATAGAGAACACTGGTGAGGAATTAATCACTACGCCAGTGAATCTACAACGCGGAGCAAATATGTCAATTGTTGACTCAGCATTGGTTGAGTCTGGCTTGGCTGATGATTGGCTGCCAACACTATCGTTCGGCGGGGATTATGTTTGGGTGGAATCGACGGGGCGGCGGCCGATTATTTACCATCAACAGCAACTGGTAAATTCTGGTGCAGAGTTAGCTAATTTGATTGTCGCATCCGGTCGAATTGTAGATTTTATCCTTGACAATTTGACACTTGAGACCGTTGATAATTTAGTCGAAATAGCACTTATTCACGACATCAGAAAACTCACCATAAGGGCGGGATTAGATCCAAAAATGCAGCCCAAGCTCCAGGGCTCACTAGACCGCCAGTTAGCTAGACGCCACGGGTCAAAAGAGGGTTTTATTGTGCGGCCTAAAAGTAGCGAAAAATACGTACTCTGCGTCATCGATTAGCTACCTTATTTACCGTCTTTAGCCAAATTAAAAACCATATGCTGCATCGCGGTCTTGATATATAGGAGGTTGGTCGGGAACTTGCTTCACACTGTGTGCAGCATCAAGGTGAACTGAAATGGCACAACCGAAAACCGAAGACTTAGGCGAAGATTTCTCATACATACTTCGTATGGCAGATACCGATATAGACGGCCTAAAACCCCTTGCCACGGCGCTTACCGCAGTTAAGGGAGTCGGGGCGAGAACGGCGAACCAAATCTGTAAAAACACCGGCTTTGATGCTGCTTCATTAGCAGGACATTTATCGATTGAAGATCAGGAGCAACTACGCCTAGCCATCGAAGGCTACAATGAATCGGTGCCGCTGTGGATGCTCAACCGACAGAGAGACCTTGAGACTGGTGACGAATTACACCTTACCGGTCAGCAAATTTCACTCACACTAAAAGACGATATTACTAGACTTCGTTCAATCAAGTGCTACCGTGGTGTTAGACACGCCGGTGGCAACAAAGTACGCGGTCAAAGAGGCCGTTCAAACGGACGCGGTGGTCTAACTCTTGGTGTTAGCAGAAAGAAGTGAGGGATGTAGATGGGAGAACCAAAATTTTCACGACCTAAGTTTGACACCCCTTCCCACCCGTGGAAGGCAGCAAGAATCGAAGAGGAGCATGCAATCAAGGCCCAGCACGGCTTGAAGAACATGCGTGAAATTTGGAAGGCCAAATCCCAACTAAGACGCCATCGAAGGCAAGCAATGCGCTTGATTGGTATGGTTGATACCACTGAAGGACACGGGAAAAGGGAGATGGAAGACCTACTACGCTCTCTTCACAACAAGGGCCTAATACAATCGGATGCTATCCTTGACGACATACTCTCATTAGGAACGGAAGATATCCTAAATCGTCGATTGCAGGCTCAAGTCTACTACAAGGGACTTGCCACTACAATGAAGCAAGCAAGGCAGTTAGTTAACCACGGTTTGATTTGTATCGGCGATCAAAAAGTAACCATTCCCTCATACCCGGTTTCTCGTGATGAGGAAGAACACATCAAGTACCACCCTAGCAGTGGATTAAACAACCCAGAACACGCAATCAGGAAAGCTATTGAGGGCCGCCGAGAGAAAGCAGAATACGCTGTTGAAGAAGTCGATCCGGAGGCTACCCCAGAATTTGCTGCTGAGGTAAAACAGGCTGCAGAAGCCGCACCATCCGTTCCAACAGGAGGCGATGAGTGATGTCTCGTAGGGCCATAGTCAACATTTTTAGTTCATACAACAATATTCTCATGACTGCTACCGACTTAACCGGTGCAGAAACCATCACCACATGCTCTGGAGGGCAGATGGTAAAATCATCCAAAGATAGCGGCGGACAATTTGCGGCAACAAGAGCTGCTGAGAAATTAGCAGACGCATTGAAAGACAAAGAATTCACTCAACTAATCGTCAAGTACAGAGCACCCGGTGGCAACTTATCCAACAATACTGGACCCGGCGCACAAGCAGCGATAAGAGCGCTCACTCGTGCAGGAATGACGATTACTAGAATCGAAGATGTAACTCCAATCGCCCACGATGGGACGAAGAAGAAAGGTGGCCGTAGAGGCCGACGTGTATGATGTGGTGATACAGTGAAAGCAGAGATTGTAGAAGGCTGGCCAAAAGAGAATTCAATTAGAATTACACTCAGCGAAACCGATGCTTCCCAGGTGAATGCCATCAGACGAGCGTTAATTTCAGACGTTCCCAAGTTAGCAATAACCCGGGTTAATATCACTCAGGGTGTTGTCGAGAATGACGGGCAGATTCTGGAATCTGTCAACGTCTTGCCAGATGAAATGTTAACTCACAGACTAGCAATGATACCAGTTCCGACTTTCCCTGAGGAAAAGTTGGAGTTTTTCGAAACCTGTCCAGTATGTATTGATTTGGTCGAGACTGAGAAAGGTTGCCCGCAATGCCAAGTACTGTACTCTCTAAACGTTCAAGGCCCATCTGCTGACTCTGAAGAAGAGTTCGTCACAGTCTATGCAGGCGATCTGACGACCATCTCGGATCCGATGTTCGACATCAGAGAAGAGCACAGAAGAATCCCGATCACCATCCTATCAAAAGGCCAATATCTCGAATTGTATGCTTTTGCAACACTAGGGCGCGGCGCCAACCACCAGAAGTGGTCACCAGTATCTGGCGTCGGATTTAGCAGTAGAAATGTTGCTAAGCTAAATAATGCCAAGAAGGCAGAAACACTATTCGCGCTGGATTTGAAAACCACTGACGGCCAAGAGATTAACGCTAAACTCTTTGGCAAGGATAAAACAGTCGACGACGTAAACGTGGTCATGGATTTAGAGCGAGCATTACATCAGGTCGGTCCGGGCACGGGCAGGGATGCAGACTTCGATGGGGCTATCACCCTCGAACCGGTTGACGGCAGTTACATTTTGACCTATGAAACCGATGGCAGCATGAATCCAGTTGTAGCCTTTAATCTAGCAATGGACGAATTAACCAACAGGTTTACTGGCCTTAATGAAGAAATTAAGTCTGCTTTGAAGTAATCTCAATAGTGAGAATATTCAATCCCAAGCGGTACGTGCACGACCTTTCTGTTATTATCAACCACTCGGCCGATTATTTTTGCACCAAGCATTTCTGCCGAAAGCCAAGCGTGAATATCCTCAGCATGCTCCTGACTTACTGCGATTATCATCCCACACCCCATATTGAAAGTGCGATACATTTCCCAAGTCTCGACATCACCGGTGCTAGCGAGCCATGTAAATTCAGGATGTGGTGGAAGCGGATCGGAAATTTCCCATCCAAGTTGATCGTGCAATCTCAAAAGGTTCGATAGCCCGCCACCTGTAATGTGACATATCGCCCGGATATCTTGGATCGAGAAATATGATTTGTCTGATTGAGCATGGTTGATTAAATCAACAACTGGGTTGCAGTAAATTCTGGTTGGGTTGAGGAATATTTCGCCAAGACTAACTTGGCTCGACTGACCAGGAAACCGGGCGATTTCCCGGGTTGCTGAGTTACAGTCGAACGGGGCGATATCGGTATAATCCATCCCGGAGTGAGCCATGATTCGACGTACGAGGGAATAGCCATTAGAATGAATGCCGGAGGACGGTAAACCGATTAGTACATCGCCTTCGGCAAGGTTTTCCCCGGTTATTGCGTTACCTTTCTTTAGAAAACCGAGGGCAGTCCCGGATAAATCCAATTCGGTTACAATACCGGGTAAAGAAGCAGTTTCCCCTCCAGCGAGGGTAACCCTAGCTAGCCTACACGCTTCAGCCAGCGATGCTCCTAGAGCTGCGTGGACTTCTGGATCAGGCTTTGGAACCGCAACATAATCAACAAACGCAATCGGTTCGGCGCCAACGCATAATAGGTCATTAACATTCATGGCCATGCAATCTATTCCAACTCCAGACCATTGATTTAGCAGTGCGGCAATTTGTAATTTACTACCAACACCATCGGTTGCTAATGCGAGAAGATGGTCACCAAATTCAATCAAACCTCCGAATCCACCGGGTAAGTCAACTGGTGCTCCCGGAGTTCCTGGCTTGCGTACTGATTTGCCCAACGAGGAAATTAGCGATGCTACTGCTGAACCTTCTAGGTCGATATCGACTCCTGCACTGGCGTAGTCCATCTTATCAGCCATAACGATACCAAACGAAGGCAGGCAATGAATAAATCGGCTCAATCATGAAGGGCTTTTGCTAACAAAGGCATACTAAAATCAAGACGATACTCAATGCCTGAGTGGGTTCCGTCAAATTCCTCCCAATGATGATCAATGCCGTACTGCTTTAGCAATTTAATCATCATACGGCTACCATACTGAATACCATACTGATCCCTATTTCCACAATCAATATACAGTAAATCCAGCGACTTTAGCGAAGGGATATTTTCTTCAATTGACTTTAATGGATCGTGCCTTATCCAGTTTCCCCATATTGTCTCGTCTACTAGACAAGTATCAAGCTCAAATGGCAACCGTATCCCATACAGAGCATCGGACTCCTGTGCAGAATCATAGGATGCAGCCATTGCACAGGTCATTAAAGCATGAAAATCGTCGCTTCCCAACCTGCTACATTGCTTAATGTGGTTGAGGAAGTTATCCAAGCCATTATGTCGATTTATCTGTGTCGCAACAGTAGCAAAATCTGAACGATATAATATGTCAAACCCGACATCTCCTGAATGTGAGGCAATTGCTTGCCATTCGCCAGGATGCAGTATGGCATTATGAAGCGCGCCATAGCCTCCTGAGGATTTACCAAATAAAGCAAACTTCTCGTTGGTTGGGTATTGTTCACTTATTGCTGGCTTGAGAGATTGATGGAGCCATGAACTCCATTGTCCCATGATATTAGAATCGACGAACTGGTTGCCGCCTAGGGAAGTAAAGCAATCTGGCAAGACTAAAATTGTTGGCAGCATTTTATTCTCACTCACTAATCTCTCGTGTCGCTGAGGTAAGGTTTCGGCAAAAGCCTTCCAGCCTGCTCGCGCTAGACCAGATGAGGTGAAGGGTGCGAGATAGATCAGTACCGGCAATCGTTCACCTTGGTCAATTAATTCTAGGCCCGCTTGCGGAATGTGCACCAAGACTTCTCTTAGTGTTGGGTCACCCAACCTATTTTCGAGCAGTGACGATTCGACAACTATTCTATCTAGTCTACCAGTTATCGGCGTAAAATTATGCTCGGGCATAGACCTGCCACTGCGCCATTACTCATTTGTTCGACGGTTGGCATAGTTACAATGGACACGGAATTTAACCGTTAAACCGTAAGGTAGAGCAGGCCATAGTTCCACAGGAAACACAGGGGTATCATAAATTGATAGAAGTTATCATAAACCGAGGCCAAATAGTCCGGTAGTCTAGCACATTAGGGTTGGTGGTGATTATGCTACAGGAGTTCGATTTAGCAGCAAGGTGGACTTCAATGATCCAGGATTTGTATGCTGAATCGGTTCACAACCTTGCGCAGAAGTGGCCAGACGAGCAATCTCTCGAAGTTTCATATCGCTTGATCGAGGGTTTTGATGATGAGTTTGCTCAAAACATAATTGCCCACCCAGATTTACACTTTCAAGCTGCTAATCAAGCTCTAAGACAGTTTCTACAAGATGAAGGACACACCTCGATGTATCCATTTGTGAGGATTGTCCATCTACCAAGCGATCAAATTCGAACGGTATCACAACTCAGAGCCGACGACATCGGCATGTGTTTGTCAATCGATGCAATTGCCACAAAGATTTCAGGTGTGCGCCCCAGAATTTATTCAGCGTCATTCATGTGTTCATCTTGTGGCCATATTACCGAGGTCAAGCAACCCAACGAGCAGGAATTAATTGAGCCAATTGAATGCTCACAAATTGACGGTGGATGCGGCCGTCAAAAGCGTCAAACGAGATTCGTTTTACAAGAAGACGAATCAATACTAATCAACTCTCAATTTATTGAGCTTCAAGAATCGCCAGAGCAACTTAAGGGAGGTATTCAACCAGAACGAATAATCTGTATTGGGGAGCATGATATTGCCGGCAAACTAAATCCAGGCGATCGAGTAAAAGCTAACGGAGTGTTGTTTATTCGGTCACAGAGAAAAGGTGGCAAGGATACGCCAGTGTTCGATATTTTCCTCAGAATCCATTCACTAGAACGTCAGAACGTTCCCCTTGAAGAAATCCTTATCACCGAGGACGAAGAACTCGAAATCAAAGAACTTGCCAGTCGCTCAGACATATACGATTTGTTTAGTCGTAGCATTGCACCCTCGATATTTGGCATGGCGCGCGTCAAAGAATCACTGATGTTACAATTATTTGGTGGAGTTGCTAGGCTAAATCCAGATGGAACAAGAAACCGGGGCGACATCCACGTGTTGCTTATGGGAGATCCAGGTGTTGCTAAATCCCAATTGTTGGATTATATGTCAAAAATATCTCCACGCGGACAGTTCACTTCCGGGCAATCAGCATCTGCAGCCGGTTTGACCGCTGCTGCGGTGCAGGATTCCGCCGCTGATGGCCGATGGACGTTAGAAGCAGGCGCCTTAGTATTAGCAGATCTTGGTCTTGC
>DAUW01000022.1:0-8758 GCA_002505355.1 Euryarchaeota archaeon UBA229
AGTTGCTCAAAAATTACCCCTAACCCTAGTTGACGTAACGAAACATTTCGCAAATACTGAATCTAAGAAAATTACAGAAGGGCTGGCAAATGGCTTTACCATGCTTGCTTTACCACTACCCGGTCTTGCAGGGAAAATAGGCACCAAGCAATTAGACGTTGGCGGCGCGCAGTTGCCGCGCCTTGGTAGAGAGTTAGCGGGCGCCGCTAAATTAGCCGGCGTCAAGGGAGTATTCCATTCTGATGAGCTCCCTGCGTATGGTATTGAAGGAAGTCATGTCGAAAGTGTTAGAGCCCAATTAGGGCTATCAGATGGAGACGGGTTCGTCCTTTGTTTAGCACCACTATGGCAAGCCGAATTAGCCTTAGAAAGTGTCCTGTTAAGAGCAAGAAATGCGTGGCACAGAATACCACAAGAGGTCCGTAATGTGGTAATAAAAAAGGGGTCTCCAGAAGACGGGACAACGGCACCGATGAGGCCCTTACCCGGGGGTGCACGAATGTACCCAGAAACAGACATACCAAGTCAAATAATCGAACAAAAGAAATGGCAATCGATAATTGATAATCTGCCGATGACCGATATTGAAAGAAAGGCACGGATGGACCAATTTAACATGTCGGCCGATCAAAAAGAACAGATTTTGGCAAGAGAACTGGATGACTTCTTCGTCGATTTTCGCCGTGATTTACCTTCAAAAGCATGGGCTACTGTTCTATTAGAAAACGACAGTGTAGACCCCAAAATATCAAGCGAGGTATTGCGAGCAAAAGAGCAGGGGCACATTACCCGTGAGGCTATTAATCAAGTGATTGCACACTTTGCTGGAAGGTGCCCGGAGCTTGAGGAAATCATCGAATATGCTGAGGAGCAAGGTTTGAAACCAGTCGATGAGTCAAAACTAGCGACCATTATCGAATCTGTTGTTGCGGAGCGGCTGGAATTTGTAAAGGAGCGAGGCATGCAAGCAATAGGGCCTCTTATGGGAGTTGTTATGCAACAAGCCGGTGCCGCAGATGGGAAGGCTGTTAGCACACTTTTGAAACAAGCAATACTCGAGATAACTAAGTGAATGAAATGCGGGTAAAGTTGCTCCTTTTGGCTTCGCTGTTGGTACTTCTTTCACCTTTAAGTAAAGCAGACATCGGTTCCGAAGACAATCAAGAAGAGTTTCTGTTTCAGTGGAATAAAGACTTCGGTGAAATCTATGTGTCAACTAAACCGATTACTTCGTCTGAGGCAATATACGTACGAACCTCCTCATCTAATATAGCGAAAGGGATACCTTCAGTGTACTCTATTTCTTTCGACGGGAGTGAGAATTGGCGAGTTGAAAATGCTAATTCAACCATGTCTGATATGTCACCATTAGTGTTTGTCAACTCAGGCTTCGGTGAATGCGGTAACTGGCCTGATATGGTGTTAGTCGGTTGGTCGGACGGCTTATTTCAGGCACTTGATGCTCACAATGGCGGTGTAATATGGCAGTATAACACTGAGGTTTTTGCTTGGGGAATTACTGGTAGCATGCTAGTTGAGAGCGAGACGGTGACAATACCAACTCGGGGCGGGTTAGATCGGCTTTGTCTAAATGGGGATTTACAATTTAGTCAATCAACAGGTAATGGATGGCGTAATGGTGTTACCCACGTTGCGGATTCATACTGGGTTGGAGATGAAAAGGGGAATCTTTGGTCAGTGACCAAGGACTCTTCAACAAGTTACCTAATCGGCGCTGGTAAACTTAGGCATTCCCCAATTGCCCTTGACAACGGAGATTTATTTTTACATCTGCAGACTAGTAGCGGGAGTACCTGGTATCAATTTGACACCGTGAATTACACCTCAACCATTATTGGAAATTCTGGTTCAGGGCCCGGTAAGCCAATTGTAGTCAACGGTTACATCATAACTAGCGATTCACAACAGATTACATCGATAAATTGCAGTCCACTATGCACGATAGTTGACTTCGAAGAGTTCCAATCGAATGGGGAGATATCTGAAGTGTTTGGAAATATTATGCTCCCGAGAAATACCGTACAGGGCGGATATGGCCATTTTGAATTGCTTGATAATGGTGAATTATATCCTCTTATGATGTTAACTTTTGATGATGACTGGTATGGTACTTCTGGAGTGGAGTCCTGGAGTATCGACGGACAAAAGTATCAACTATTCGTTAATGATAATGCCAATTTGAAATTATATGCAACCGGACCAGCAGATATCCCCTCCATAGATAAGGAGAGTAGTAATTGGGAAACCATGCTAGCAATGCTTTTTGCTTTGATTTTGATATCAGCAACGAGTATCAATTTGCTAAGAGAAAGGTTCCAATCAGCGTTCAAGTTTTTCATACTCTTCTCAACTATTTTGCTGTATTTTACCATGGGAGATGTAATTCAAGCCTGGTCGGAATTTGTCACCGATGAGAGCCCCGCTTCAGATGCATGGAATGATGAGTGGCCTGATGAATGGCTAGGTACGCAGGTAGTTGTGTTTGAATTTACTAATCGGTCGGTCGTCGCTGGAGGATTGCTTGATTACACAACAGTGCTTGATTTGACTAGGGCGGCTGCAGAGGAACAAGGTCTACCACTTGAGATCATAGAAAGCGGCTTGGGCAAATATTTGGTTAGCGTCGATGATGTTGCTGGGGAAGGCTGGGAATATGATGTCAACGGCCAGCCTGGTACTTTGTCCGCCGAATATAAGACGATTGATTCTGATAGCATAGTTATCTGGCGCCAACTCTAGTTAAGGCAATGCTCAAGAAACTTGACCCCTAGGGCTAGACATGTTCCAGTCATACGGCATTCACGGCCCCCTCCTCGGGCCAGTCACTGGATTAGTGATTGACGTCGTACTTCTAGCGTTGGCGTTTTGGATGCTTGCCTCCCCAGACATGCGTAAGGCGACTAACGTTTTGACCTTCATAACTCTAGTCACTAGCATCTCCCTGCTAAGGGTACTGATGGTGCCGTTACCAAATATCCAACCGGTAACCATTGCGGCTCTAATTATTGGTGCTCAGCTAGGCGCTCGTCGAGGCATTGCTTTTGCTGTTTTAGTCAGCATGACTTCCAACTTTATCATCGGCGACGGCATTTGGACATTATACCAAGCGATCGGTTGGTCTACTGTTGCTGTGATAGGGTCTGCATCTAAAATTGTCATTAATGGTAAACTTAACCTAAACAAGACCTATGTTTACGCGATAATTTGTGCATTTCTCTTTGACTTCATAGTTTCACTGAGCATCATCGGCACCGTGTCATTCAATGAATTCATTATCTATCTCCTTAATGGAATACCTTACGATCTACTACACGCAGTCGGAAATCTAACTATTGCAGCTTGGTTTGGTAATTGGTTCAATGATTCAATCGCCAACTTCCAATCGATGGAAGAAATAGAACAAACAGTAGTGGATGGATATGTCACGAGAACTTGAAGGCCCATCCATGGCTTTGATAGTCAGAAAAGATCTATCATTGTCTGCAGGCAAGGTTGCTGTCCAATGTTCACACGCAGCGGTTAGTTGTGCCTTAACAGCCAAAAAAACCGAGTCGAGAATAATGGAAAGATGGCAGTCTAGTGGGTCGCGAAAGGTCTGTCTAGCAATTGATAATCTCGAGTCAATGAAACTAATCCTTGGCAAAGCAAAATCAGCAGGATTAATCACCTACTTAGTCAAAGATGCAGGTCATACAGAAGTACCCGCTGGAACCGTAACAGTGCTAGGTATCGGGCCCGCACCAAAAAGCAGCATTGACATCTTGACTAACGAACTTACAACCTACTAGTGGAGATAGTAAAATGGGTCTTCGTTCATTCATTCATCGTTTGACGGCCCCTAAGTTAGATTACGGTATAGTAACAAATCCAGTAAAACTAATTCTGGTAGTAAATAGTGATCTAAAGATGGGGAAAGGTAAGGTAGCAGCCCAAGTAGGCCATGCGGCAGTCTCAGCGACTCTCAAATCAGGTGAATATAATCCAACATTGCTTGATTCATGGTTGAAGTCCGGTCAGAAAAAAGTCTGCGTGAAAACAAATTATGATGAAATTATTCAATTGTCAACTAAAGCACAAAGTAACAACATTCAGGTGGTAAAAATAACCGATGCGGGAAAGACTCAGGTCCCTAGCGGCTCACTAACAGTAGTTGCTTTTGGGCCCGATGAAGAGAGCAAGCTTGAAGCGTTGACCGGACATCTGAAACTATTGTAAATCCGCCTAGTTCATCAATGATGGCTATTTGGTCTGACTCATGCGAGAGTATAACCTCAATAGAATAGACCTTCGCAGTGATACCGTAACACAACCAACAAAAGCAATGAAAGAAGCTATGATGGCCTCTGTCGTTGGTGATGATGTTCTGCAAGATGATCCAACGGTAAAACAACTTGAAGACAAAATCGCAAGCATGTGTGGAATGGAAGCAGCGCTGTTTGTACCATCTGGAACAATGTCCAATGCGATTGCGATTAGAGCTCATACCTCGCCGGGAGATGAGATCATAATGGAACGCACCAGTCACATCTACCAGTATGAGGGAGGGGGTTATGCTGCCCTATCAGGTGTGTCTGTTGCCCTTATTGATGGACATAAAGGTCAGTTAACACCGGAAGCGGTTGTCAAGGCGATTCGTAAAGCTGAGGGCAGCTTGGGACACTATCCAGATGGAACCTTAGTATGTGTTGAAAATACTGCTAATCGCGGTGGAGGAACATGCTACGATCAAGAGGCATTGGATGCTATCGCAGCTGCCGCTCGTGAACATGGATGTGCAATTCACATGGATGGTGCCAGAATCTTCAACGCTTCAGTTAAAATGAACACCACAATAAAGCGGATGTTAAGAGATTTTGACTCTGTTTCGATTTGCTTGTCTAAAGGCCTCGGTGCTCCGGTAGGCAGTCTGCTTGTTGGCTCAAAACCATTTATTGCTAAGGCAAGCAGGTGGAGGAAATTATTCGGTGGCGGAATGCGCCAGTCTGGCTTCCTCGCTGCTTGTGGATTATATGCGTTAGAACATAATATTGAGCGTCTAGCAGAGGATCACCAACGAGCCAAACATCTTGCCGAGAGTATCAATAATCTAGACGGCTTCGATATTGATTTAGATTCTGTTGAGACCAATATGGTGTATATCGACAGCGATATTGGCGCAAAAAAATTGATGGAGGAACTTGCCAATCATGGTATAGATGTTCTCGATGTTGGTCCAACTGCAGTTAGGGCTGTTATCCACCTACACGTTACTGACCATGATATTGAAAAAGTGATAGAGGCGTTTACTGGTTTAGCGAACCAAGTTATTGACGTCGAGGGATAAGTACAGCAACGATTATTGCAACTAGAGCGACTAAGATTCCGAAACCAGGCGTCGATTCTGCGTCGCCAGATACTTCTTGTTCTGGCTCCGATTCAAAAAAATCCATGACATAAATTAGGTGAACCTCGAGATCATTACCATCATAAGCAGTCGGGATTTCAATGGTTGCAGTTCCAGCTAGTTCATTACCTAAATCAGTGATATTACGGACAATATCATGATAGGTCCCTGCACCATTGCCGCCATCTGAAAACTCAGCGCTGTCTTCAACAAACCAAGCCTTTACCGCCAAGACACTATCAGGGTAAAGAGACATATTCAAGTCCAAATTCCAACTGATTATTCCAGTGTTATCTGGTATATCACAATCGCAGAGTGCTTTGGGAGTCCAAGCAAAGGTAGAGAGACCATCGCCCATATTTAGTGGGGTGGCAATCATCGTTCGGTAATCATTTTCTAGCGAGTCAGAGTCTGGAAGTGTCCCCTCTTTCTTTATTGTTCCATTGAAGGCGACCATAGGTGGAACTGCTACATCGTACCGTTCAGTCAAGTAACTTGATACAAAGTCATTACCCAACGGGTCTTCATGATCTGGCGAGCGATGGAATTCATATTTTTGCACCAGTCCCTCTGATTCTAGATCATCTAATACTGCTTCAGCCTTGATACAATTATCACACCATGTAGCCGTAAAATCTTCAGCGATTGCCGGCAACTGGTCGATTGACGATGAGTCTGTGCTAAGATTGTCGATGGTGGTGTGCTGCCCACCAAATACGGCTCCAGCATATGTAGGCTCCGCAGGCTTAGCGTTAGATGTTGGTATTGTCATAGCCAAGATCAGCATAAAACCCACCAATGGAACAAACTTCCGCATATTCGTTTCCAGAATCGAGTTTGCTTTCAATCCATCTGGTGTTTGCATTTGCTAATTATTGGCTTTTTTCAACCTCTAATAGCAGTTTTGAATAACCATCGCTTATCTGTGTGTGTGCTGGGAGGTGTGGCAATGGATAGAATTGACTACGACATTTCCATTGAAGCGACTCCTAGTGGCCAATTACTGCCGACATGGCTAGAGCGTGAGTTGGTAGAAAACTCTGATAATGCCTTTTTGCTCATTTATCCAAGTGAAGCTGCGAGGCAGGCCACAGTAAGGGAATTATCTATTGCTAATCCTTCGATTGATTCATCAAAACACCTGACAATCAATCGTCTCGTTCGTGCCCTACTAACTGATTTTCGCCAGCCAAATGTCTTCGATGACAACAGTTTACTGCTTTACCAAACCCATCAGCACTGTGTTGAATCTGCGATCAAGGGTAAATTTCCCCTACTACACATGAGCGGTAAGAAGTGGAGTATAAGCAAGACACAGAGATTGATATCATTGCACAAAGAGATATCTAAACTAGCTAATATTCCTCAGTGGGAATCTGACCCTGGAGTTAGAGAGTTTCGCAGAATTTTATTTTCGATTGAGAAAACTGGTGCAAAAACCCATCCTGATTTAATGAATTATCACTTGAATAGTATCCTGCAGAATTTGGATGATAGCAAACTCCCGTTCACCCTTAAGGGGTTAAAAGGCATTATTTTGCTCGATCACGCCCCTGAATTTTGCCAGATTGAAAGGCACATTCTGACCAGGATTTCCCAGTTTATTCCAATTCATCAATTATGTTATCCTGGGCAGTTTAGACTTGGTCACAGCGGGGCATATCTGCAAGATGTAGCGTGGTGCAGCCAATCTAATCTACCAACTTGGGTACCAAAGCACGAGGTTCAAGAAGCCGATTTTTATGCCTCCTGGCGGTCGAAGATATCGGTAGATAACAACACTCAGTATCACAAAGTGGTAGTCGAACGTTCAACCCACGTCATTGAGGCAACAACTAATTTGCTCAACGGGCTTGACATAAACTCTAGTGACAAAATCGTTGTTATCGATGCTAGTTTAGACAACCGCGGCCATCGATGGCATGAAATGCTGAGGCAACTCGGAATCTACAGCAATCTCGAATCCACTAAAGTAAGCCGGGAGCCATTAATTCAGGAATTGATATTTCACCTGGAATTAGCAAGCGGGCTTGAGTCTTGGTCGTTTGAAAGATTGCGACGCCTTGCAAATAGCGCCATGCTTTCAGTAGATCTAGATGTCGTGCATCCGACAGATCCAGAAATTATTCCAAGACCACACATCGATATTTTGCAAAATATTGCTCGCAGTTTCCATGTTCTTGGTGGTCCAGGTGCTGCTGAGCGATGGATAACGACACTTTCAAACGCCAGTCGGCAAATTGGCGACTATGATGATTCACAGTCCGTCAAACAAGAAGAAACACAGTGGTGGTTAGCCAACATTATCAGATTGTGGCAACCAATTTCCGATAGTGACTTCAATTTGACAACCATTGATGGGTGCTTCACAGGGGAACAATTGCCTCTAGTCTCTGCACTCACCTCGCCAAGACAGTTGTTGTCTAGATTGGTTAGAAGCATTGACTGGACAAGCCTAATGGCTGATGATAGTCACTACAATAATTGCCTAAATGCTGTGGAAGCATTAGAGAGCAAACTTCGGTTAATAGAGACTGAAGGCTTGATTATAGATAATAATCTAAATTTTATCGAGCTGGTCAAACTAATAGTTGATAGTGAAGAGATTGAACCAACAAGAATCGAATGCCAGAATGTAGTAATCTGTTCACCAGAGATGGCGTTCGGACAATCAGCAAATCTGGTAATCCTTGCTGGATTAGATTCTGAATCTTGGTCCATGAAGCCCAGAAATGTTCCATGGTTGGATAACGCGACTAAAATAAAACTTGGACTGACAAATTCCGACATCAAAATTCGACAGGGAAGACACCATTTGCGACACATATTAAACAGCGCTAAATCAGTTATTGTAATCGACACCTCATTAGATGAGGCAGCAAGGCCTAGTCCACCACTGGCTGAATGGTTGGCCGATGTAGAACATGACAATTCAGTATTCGGTAACTTACCGGAGTTTATCGATGTACAATCATATTCAGTAACCAACATCAATAGGCCGTGGGACTTAGTAAGTAGCGATAATGGAGTAGCGCTAAAACTTCGAATGTTCAGTACTGAGTTTGATGACAGTAAGCCGATTAGTACAAGACCAGGTAATCGCGGCAGAGATATCCGACAAAGGTCGAGCCTTGCTCTGCTTAGCGATAGGCCCGTAGAACTATTACCAAATAACAAATCATCAATTGCGGCAGCATATGAGTTGCCAATTTACACAAAACTACGGAATTTACAACCAAGCCTGAAGTCATTAGAAGTAGGCTCATCGATGAAGTGGGATGAGCGGAATAATATGGTGTCATTTACTCCCTTAAATCTCCAACCTAGTGCGCAATCTGCTAAAGCCGATACTAG
>DAUW01000022.1:9155-13827 GCA_002505355.1 Euryarchaeota archaeon UBA229
CCTTTACCACTGCAGGAAACCTTACCCGATTCTATTAGGTTTGTAACAGGGGACACACAGTTAGATCTGCGGCCAGAAGTATGGTCATCATACCGGCTTCAGACCTGGCTTAAATGCCCTAGGCAAGCATGGTTAACCAATAATCTAAAACTCATCCCATCTGAGGTGCAAACCCAAGACATCGATAATCGAACACGGGGTTTATTGATGCATGATATAGAGGCGAAAATATTCTCTATCAATGGCGTCCCAGTATTTGATAAGCCGCTGCTAGAAGCGCGACCACTGCATTTGTCGACCCACAATTCGTTGGACGTGCTTTGGCAAACGGCCCTAAATTATCTGGCAAAACAAAGTCCATGGCTGTCAAGAAAAAACGCTGTGTCGGTGCACCGCTGTCGCGAGATCATTGGTACTACGCCAGGTAGATGGCAGGATTATCTCGACGGTGTAACTGAATTGACACCTAGCGGCAAAATTGGCAATTATCTTACTGCAACGCTTTCTTTGAACCATTCTGCGCCATTAGTTTGCGAGTGGCCAATACAAACTGCAACCACTAAGTTCGTTAAAATCGCCGGATTGGGGGATGGTAAGGTTAACGGTGAATTTTTGCTAAGGGGTAGAATAGACAGGGTAGACCAACTGTTGATGCCGAATTCAAGTGAAACGCGTAGGTTAGTGATAATTAGGGATATGAAGACGGTTAACGGTCCGAAGAAAAAGCAACGCGGTGAGCGGCATCGCCGCGCCATTTTCGATGAACTACAACTGGCACTGTATGCAAAAGCATGGGAAGCAGCACACCCAGACGATCGAGTTGTTGGTGTTGGAATAACCGAAGTCGGGGATGATACTGAGTATTATGTCGAAATTGATCCAGAATATCTCGACTTGATTGACAACTTGGCTATTGGCAAGGTTACTACTTACACATCTAACACATACCGAGATTTAGATGAAGCAATTGGTGGGAAGAGCAATGGCTTTAGGGCGTGGTTGGACGAAAGAGTTAGAACTGCAATGCGCGTTATTGATAGCGCTAAAACGGGAAACGTTAATCCAACTGTCAGCGATGATTGTAAGTTTTGTAAGGTTAGGCGAGCCTGTCCCTCGGCTAAGTTGGGGGGCAAGCCATGAAGTTTTCATTCAACCAAAGTCAACTTTTGGGTCTCGACTTAGACAAACACATTGCGATTGACGCTGGTGCCGGCACGGGAAAAACGGCGGTAATGGCTGAGCGATATGTGCAACATCTACTATCAGAGTATCAACGAGCTAAACAATTACTTCCAAATGGACCAAGGGTACCAATCCAAGGACAGGGAGCACTCAGATCACCTGCTCGGGAGAGAACTAAACTTGTTGAATGGAGAGGCCTCCTACCAAGCGAAGTTGTCGCAATAACTTTCACAAGGAAGGCTGCGTCTGAATTGCGCAATAGAATCAGAAAACGATTGAGTAGCATAAACGCCGACTTACACCGCTTAATGCCGGGCGATGTTGAAATGTTGCTCAGTAACCTTGAAGACGCTCCAATATCAACTATTGATGCATTCTTGTCTAGACTAGTCACCCCATATCTCGATATCCTGACGACCCAGCCAGCGGGAGAGCAGATCGCTGAAACAAGATCACCAATGTTAATTTCTGAGACAATAAACTCCGCGTGGCGGATTAGATCGATATACGATGCAGATGAGGCAGGGGTACTCGGTGATCGGCAAGGTTTCATTGACGCTCGAAACAATTTGGCGGTTCTACTGGGTGGACAGCGCAACGCTGAGATTGTCCTAGCGGGTTTACTGAATAACTCACTGTTTGTTGAGGAAACCAAACGTAGCATAAAGCATAGGTCCGCTGAGAAGGGGATTATATGGCGTGAAACTGAGCCAGTGGAACCAGGAATAATTCTTGACCTAATTGGACATCCGGCAAAGCCGTTTATCGCTCGTCTGTGTAATGATTTACGCGCGGTATTGGGCAATTGGTTGGACGTCTACCTCGAACATCACCAAGAGTATATCTTAGCATGTGAACAGGAAATAGGCAGCAACAAAACAAGATTCAACCAATTGGTTGACTTGGTAAGAAATGTTCATCCGGACGATAGTATTGGTCAACTTCAGTGGTTTTGGCTCGTCGTAGTTTGCTGCACCTCAAAATCCTCACTAGATAGCAAAACGGATGTTCACTTCCCACGGAACCGATTACCGAACAGCGACAAATGGCACGGGGGTATACAAACTAATTCTAAAGCAGATTTATCTAGCAAGGACATAAAACAGGTAACTGCACTTTCACAGCCATTAGTTGAGCAAGTGCGCGCAATTTTAACTAGTGAAAACGGTAAACTAGGGAAGATACTTGGGCGCAGCTCATTTACCTTTGACCCTAAGATTGAGCTGACTTTCCTCCCCGAAGAAAGCACGTTATGTTATACAGAAATAACTGAAAATCTAACGGCTAATGCACCAGCAGGGCGATTGAGAATATCGAAGCAGTTACAGCTTTCAGTACTAAGAGACCTGTTGATAGTTCACAAAGGGTGTCAACAAATACTGACCCTAAGAAAGGCCCAGGAAGGAGTACATGACTTTGATGATATTCAGCGTTTGGCGGCCGACCTTCTACTAGCAAAATGTCCAGATGTTGTGCGTTATGATTACCCAGTCGAGGTAGTTGATGTATTAGACGACCTTGGGAATGAACCTTGGTCGGATAGTCATATCCATCGGGCGAGGGAATTGATAATTAGCAAATTCCCCAGTCACCGTGAGGATTTTGAACGTCGCGTAAACATCATGAAGACGGTAAGACAACATTATTTGGCATTTATCGTTGATGAATATCAAGATACAAATCCTGCACACTTTAGGCTGCTGTCTCGTCTCTGGGGTTCGCGTAAACCTGTTGAAAGTGCGGACAGTCACGGGCCCTGGGACCCGACAATATGCATTGTTGGAGATATGAAGCAAAGTATCTATCGGTTTAGACAGGCGGAAGTGACCGTCATGAAGAGAACGGTTGACAATATCAAACGAATGAATAAGTTGGAATTCACCAATACTAATTTTAGTTTTAGAGATTTAAAGTACGGGCGCGACCCTCGACCAATCAAAGGACGCGATGCTTTTGCGTCAAACATTAGAAAATCAAGTGAGTTGCCTAAAGGTTCGACGGAGTGGAATATTGTTCAGTTAAACAAAGCCGATAACGGTGACATGATTATTGATGACGAGATTATTAATAGCAGGCTGCACGGCCATATTGACTTAACCTCTAATCATCGCACAGCTCATGATTTATTACAAACATTGAACAAGATTTTTGCTGATGTTTTCGATCCTCGACACCATAGTTTACCAGGCGACTATCATGCCAAAGCTCAACCTTTGAAGGCTGCAAAACAAGCGATGCCGCACGGTAAACTCGAATGGTTAATGCCACTAAAACTGGATGATTCAGCCGACCAGACGAGTAACCAGCTGTTCAATGAGTCCAACGCAACTCCGATTCAACTAGAACATGAAATGATTGCATTAAGGCTGCAGAACTTACTTCAGGGAGTCCCCTGCAAAATATGGAATCCAACAGAGAAATCATACATGACTCTTGAAAAACCAACCGAATTAATCAGCCCCAGTGATGTAACTATCCTAATTCATTCAAGAACCCACATAAGCGATTTAATCGACAGACTGCAAGCACGTGGAATTCCAGTAATATCAGACAAGCAGGGTCAACTACTGAGCCAGCCAATAGTCGAGAATCTTATGTCTGCACTAGATTTAATCGCTCATCCTGATTCAAGATACGCCGCTGCTTCATTGGCAAAATCGCCAATAATTGGTTTACCTGATGAAGCATTAAGCAAATTATTCAGCGATAATTTAGCGTCTGAAAATTGGTGGTTAACTCTTGCTAATAATATACCAAATCAGCGATTAATCAGATTATTGAAACATATCAATGGTCAGATAAAGGGGCATAATGTACATGATATCATTCATGATATTTTAGATAATTCGGATTTATTATTTGCCTATCCAACCGACTCGTCTCGTCAGAATGCTGAGCAGTGGTGTGACTTAGTCTATGAAATAGGGAAACAGTGCGGGCACAATCCAGCAGAAATATTTGCCCAATTAGAATCACTGCATAGACTCGGAGCCAAAGGCCCACAAGCATCGGCAACACCTTCATCAGGGGCCGTCAAGATCATGACTGTTCATGGTGCAAAGGGGTTAGAATCGAAAGTAGTTATCGTTGCGGGCATGTTTCAGGCTGGTCGTTATGACACCAACATTACCACCAGGGATAACGTCCTTGTCACGCCAGAGATAATTTCCGGACGGATAAATCCCTGGGCTTCTCTTGAACGTCCCGAGGACGGGTTGTGGGAATTTACCAAGAGCTTCAACAGCGCGCAAAATCAAGCAGAGCGGCGAAGAGAATTTTACGTTGCACTGACTAGAGTAGAAAATCATCTAATCATTGTAGGTAATTCAACAAACAAGGGCATGCTTTGTCCAACAACCGGTATGCTGCAGTATAGCAGCAAACCATGGGAGAAAACCATGGGTCACATGTGGATGGAAGGGCTGCGTTCAATCGCTCACCAAGAAAAGCTGACTAATTCCCCTTGGCTTAAGCCAGATGATCTTGCGCT
>DAUW01000022.1:14218-17829 GCA_002505355.1 Euryarchaeota archaeon UBA229
AATTCGCAATTAGGACAGGGAAGCGTTAGGTCAATGGCAATCTTTCACAGCCCGGCATGCTTCTCAGAAGGAAATCCACTTTCAGCAGTAGAAAATTGGCGAATTATCGAGGGCCAAATTGACCAAAACGCGGTTGAGGAAACAAGACCAGAAACTAGTAGAAAGATACTCCACAGCGTAAAGCTCGGTGCCAACACTCTGGACAACAGTTTCCAGTGCCGTCATCATCATTGGCCAAATAAATTGGAGAAATGGAACCAATATCGTCTAACAAAACTCATTGACGAACCAAGTGTGCAAACCGCGGAGTTAAGCACTTTACCGACACCTATTGAGTTTGGCCTCATGATGCACCGATTACTCGAAATAAGCCTTGACAATCCTAGTAAGTACAACTTCCCACCTAGTATTCGGTTGCCAGATAGTTGGCTAAACCAGCCAGAGAATGAATTGACCTCGGACTCTTCAATTGAAATCGTTCTTGGTGAGTTTGGCTACTCTGAAACCGATAAGTTGGCAAAAAAACGCTTCGAGACAACTTTTACGCGAATGAAAGAGGTTGCGAAATTAATAGACAACGGTCTAACTGGCAGGTTTGCCAGAGGGGAGCAATTACACGGCTTTGTGGCCGAGGGACTTAGAACCGAACTACCCTTCTTGTACAACCACCGGGTTGATGTTGATATTTCCAGAACGGTATTCAGGGATAGTCAGATGCAAGAAATGGCCAAGGTCGGTGCGGTAGAAATTATCTTTGATGGTCGGGCAGATTTGGTTATGGCGTATACCGATGCCAATGGGCTCGGTTACTTGCAAGTAATTGATATGAAGACTACAGGTTGCCTAAAGGGATTTAATTCAACCAGCCCCCATGATGGAACTCCACTGCAAAATTATAAATGCGGTTTGTACGATAAATCACCGTCAAATTTGGCAGAACAAGCAATACTTGACAAGTACAAATATCAATTGACGCTATATTCTAAAGCGCTTGAAGCCATTGAAAACTCCAAACCTGAATCCCAAAGACGAATAATCCTGCCGCCCGCAATACTCATTGCTGCTTCAGGTAGAACGATTGAAATGTCTGTTGAGGAATATGACTTAGCAAAGGAAAGATTGGCCGACCAATTATTATGGATTGGCGAATTAGTTGCAAACCCACGCAGCGAGGAAGAGCCCGACCGAATGACTATGGAACATGCGCTGGTTTGTTGGAATGTTGGTATAGAGCCTCAAGATTGACAAAATTATTTCTGTCCTGCAAATACTAATGTGACGCCATTTTCTCCGCCCGCAATCCATTGCTGTAGGTTGGTAAACCCTGCATTCAGCCAAGCATCACGCCACTGTTGTATGCTGCGTGTTGCCATATTAACTCCAACATGTTCAGGCCAAGATAAACTGTCTTCATGTTCTGCGTAGTGATCAATGCCAATCACTGCCCATCCTCCGTCAACTAACCAATCATCATGAAATAGCCTCAGCATGTTTTCTGGATTTTCAAGGTAGTAGAGGAATTCCATCGAGTGCAGATAATCAAACCGCCGGCCAGGATGATATTCCGGCAACCTAGCTAACACATAGTCTGAATCATTGTCAATATCATTTGCTTTAGCAATCATTGCCTCTGCTCCGTCAATTCCCATGGCATAGTTGCAATGCTTGTGCTGACGAAGTTGTCTGACCACCCAACCGTTACCACAACCGACATCAACCGCACTAAACGGCTGCTTAGATTCCTTGACCCTCTGGAAGATAAAGTCTAACATTTCTGCTACTGATGCAGCATGGCCTTTTTCCATACCTTCATCTTTCCCGTTTAGGGCCCAGTCATGAAAAACATCTGTAGCAGGTCTTGTGTCCATATCATACGCTTGAATAAGCACTCAATAAATCGTCGCTTTTTGTCAGTAAACTAATTGAATATTCGAATCCGCACTCAGGGCGATTACACCAGGCGGGCCACTCCAGGTCATCCAGTCATTGTAACCGGCGATGAGTTTGGTATCTGCATTGTCCTTCGTCACACCGTTGGCGGCTTGTGACTGGGTTGAGCAGTAGATACTCTTTGCACCGCCGGTTAAGGTTTGCAGCATACTGTCTAGCATTCCCTCCGGAAGGACACCGGATTTGTTTATTTCTGCAATGAACTCAGCGTGTAGCATTTTTACACCATCAGCGGCAAAAAACACGTCTACTTCATGGCCGTCATTTATTGCCTGTACGGCACATGCCACTCCAACAATACATTTTGTCAAATCAACCTCTGGGTTAGTCACAATCTTCACGAAAAATCTCTTTGCCATGGCTAACCTAGGAGGGGTAATCTTTTGAAATATTGTACATGTAATGTTCTAATTCCCCGGCGTTTTACTTTCGATTATATATGTTGTATAACCAGGCCTGCATATGAATAGCGGCAACTTGGTTGAAAAGCAAATACCTGTTACAGTCCTAACAGGATTTCTTGGGTCGGGTAAAACCACATTACTGAATCATATCCTCTCATCTACGGAGCACAAAATGAAGTTTGCCGTGATTGAAAACGAATTTGGCGAGGTTGGTATCGATGAAAATATTCTTGTTGAAACCTCTGAAGAAAGCATAATTGAGGTAATGAATGGTTGTATATGCTGCACTGTCCGAGGAGATTTAACCGAATTATTGCATAATCTGTATGACCGCATCAAAGATTTTGATGGGGTTTTGATTGAGACAACTGGGTTAGCTGACCCCGCACCGGTTGCTCAAACCTTTTTTGTCGATGACGGGATTGTTGACCGATACAAACTAGACGGGATTGTAACCGTGGTCGACGCAAAACACATAATTCCTCATCTTGATGATGAAAAGCCTGAAGGGATAGAGAACGAGGCCGTAGAGCAACTGGCATTTGCTGACCGAATAATGCTGAATAAAGTAGATTTGGTCTCCGAAGAAGACATAAAGGAAGTTGAAGAGAGAATAAAATCGATCAATGCTTTTGCCCCGATTTACCACACTGAGAATAGTGTTATACCTCCAAGTGAACTAATCAACATAGGTGCATTTGACCTTGATAAAACCCTACAAATGGACCCCGAATTCCTTGATATCGAAGCTGAGCACGAACATGATAGTGAAGTCACCTCTATGAGCTCAATTTTTGTTGGTAATTTAAACGTCAACAAACTATTCCTATGGATTGGTAAGTTGATGAGAGAGCACGGCCAGGATTTATTTCGATACAAGGGAGTTTTGTCGGTCAAGGGCATGAAAAAGAAATACATTTTTCAAGGCGTTCACATGCTGTTTACCGGCGATTACAGTGATGAAGTAGCGGAGTGGGAAGACGGTGAGGATCGACTTTGTCGTTTCGTGTTTATCGGTCGAAATCTTGATCATAAGATGTTAGAGAAAGGTTTTCTTGACTGCCAAGCAGAGGATCTAAGATTCAAGGTTGGAGACATTGTCTTGGCAAATATTGGCGGGTACGCGAAGGCTAAGATCCTGAAGTGCTGGGATAAAGGCAACCCATACCGAGTCGAGATTCAAAATGATGAGGCGAAAAACTTCCACGTTCCGATCGACAGTGACAAATTTATCCGAGCCCTCAACTAATGTTCAAG
>DAUW01000070.1:0-1112 GCA_002505355.1 Euryarchaeota archaeon UBA229
AACCTACCAAAGGATGAGGTTTGGGCCGGCAACCCAGCAAAATACCTAATGTCACGACAAGAATATGAGGCCAAGCGCTAATAGCATGATATCGACTGGAGTGAAATGAATGGATAGAAAAGCCGTTGTCGCAGATTTCTTGAGAAAGTGCATTGATTATGCCAACGCATCAATAGAAAGAAAGCAACAGCGAGGACAAGATGATTTGATTCCAGCATGGCAGTCTTACATTGAATTTACCCAACATGCTATCGATGAGATACATACCGGCAAATTAGATTCGTGGTTTGACAGAGAACCAAGAGTGAATTTATCAGCCCCGAAGCGTTTCGACATCATGGACTTTAGTCACACTGAGCGATCCGCGTGGTTGGCAGGAATCGTTTCACCTAGACCACTTATTTTGGCATCTACCATAGATGCTAACGGCGTCAAGAACCTTGCTCCACTAACATCCGTTATGGGCGTATCCAACACTCCTCCACTGTTTATTGCATCATTTAGCAGGAATAAGCGCAAGGAATATCGTGGCACTTTGCTCAACATGCGCCAGACCGGCAAAGCAATCCTACACGTCATGCCCAGCACTCTTGAAGCGGTCGATTGGATAGATTTGGCCGGCAGTCCAATAAGCCCTGAAGAGAGCGAGTGGGGTCTAATTGATGTGACACCGGATAATGATGAGGAGTTACTCATCCAGCAGGCCGTTGCCGCTATTGAAGTCGAGTATGTTGAGGACCGTGAATTGCCAGGGGCTGTTGCACGACTGGCGATCATGAAGGTAACCCACATCTGGTCCTCAACTGATAAAATACCACAAACCGGCTTGGACGTACTAACTCAACACGGTATGGACAACATCATGTCTGCTCCCAATGGTTGGTCAAAGAAAGTTGACAAGCACTACGGCCCTAAGAATTGAATGATTTCCACATTTTTGCTAAACCTTGGTCCAATGAGGTTGTCGCCTGCCACTCGAGCACGGTGGCTGAATGCTCAACATTTGGCACCCTGCGTTGTACGTCACCGTGATAACCCTCAACGAAGTTCAATTCGACATCATCGCCAAAATTAATTATTTTTTCCGCAAGTTGGTTGATACTAATTTCCTC
>DAUW01000070.1:1399-18628 GCA_002505355.1 Euryarchaeota archaeon UBA229
ATTATTTTTCCCGCAAGTTGGTTGATGCTAATTTCCTCCTGCGAGCCGATATTGAACACCTCTCCACTTGCTAAACTACGCAAACCAGCCCGAACAAAGCCGTCGACCACATCATCGATCCAGGTAAAGCTGCGAGTTTGGCTTCCATTCCCGTGAATACTCAAAGACTTTGAATCTCGCATTTGTTGGAAAAACATCGCAATTACTTGACCGTATTCGTCTCCACACAATCGAGGGCCGTAGGCGTTGAATGGCCTCACAATTACCACCTCTAAGCCTTCCCTAGCTGCGTGTTGACAGGCCACTTCACCAAGGTATTTGCTGCCGCCGTATGAATGCCTCTGATGCTCTTTAGGGTCGGTAAATACCATTGCGTCGCCGTCTGTTAATGGTTGGGTAAGTGGCTCGCCAAACGCTTCAGGTGAGGAGGCAAAAACATACTTTGCGTCATTAGCCATGGCCAACTCTAGCGTCCGTAGTGTGCCGTTGATGTTGACGTCAATCACTGAATGAGCGGCCTCATGAAACCATTTGGTACCATTTACTGCAGCTAAATGATAAACAAGGTCTAAACCACCCAATTTGTCAACACATGCATCTAAATCATCGACGTCGCGCACGTCACCGACAATCAAGGTAAACCTGTCATGGTCAATTATTGACTGTAAATTGGCTTCTGCACCACGAAACAGCGAATCCAACGCAACTACTTCATGTCCAAAATATATCAGTGACTCACAAAGGGATGACCCAATAAAACCTGCCCCTCCAGTGACTAGAATCCTCATTCCAGACATGTTAATCTGCCCGCTCCAAGACTGATATAGTGACCTTGTCTCCAACTTTGCGCATTTCAACTAAGTCTCCTGAGTTTATCGCCAAACAAGGGTCTTCAGCAAAACCGTGAGCGTACGGCAAATCCAGTAGAGAACAGGCTGGGATTGTTAAGGAGCAAATATCTCGATTAACAATTGCTTTTGGCCCTTTACCCGTGTAAATTAACCCCATCAACACATATGGTGCTACTGTTGAACCTGAGCCTTTCGGGTAAATCAAAATGGTATCTTCTACGGCTTGGCCGTCAAGCGGATGTCCTGTCTCCTCAATTACTCCAGTATCGCGATTAACATAACCGAGGTAAGTAATCGCAACATCAGTCGACATCGCTCGCCCAGTAACGGTGAAGTCATCTTGTGACGACAAACCATTTCCGTGAGCGGTATAGCTCCCGGATTGGTGGGTTTTCGACGATTGGTGTTGAGGTTGTGCCTTTGTTGTAATCACTGGTCTTGCTCCAGCCGACAATAGTGGGTCAAAAGCGTGGGCAACACAGTCTTGAATAGTCATTACACTGGTTGGAATACGATTGAGGCCGCTGGTCAAATAATGCTCTGCTTTGAGAGAATTAGTCAGTAAATGATTGTAGTGCTGTCGATTATAAGGCGTCACCTCTGGACAGGTGTCTTGTAGTATTACTACACCTGCATCTTCCAATAATTCGATACTACCATCATCATGGGCAAGTTGGTAGTTTTCGCCACTAGTGAATAACCATAATCTGTTGTTGGGTATTTTCTGACCCATCTCAGCATATGACCGAACCGCCGAAGCTGTTCGTCTAATCTCCTCTAGGCTAGCTTGCGGACAACCAATGACAATCAAATCAACCTGTCCCTGTGGCGCTAAATCGTGATACCGCTGATGAAGGTCCGTCTCCCCAAAGTCAAGCACTCCTGCCCAGCCTCGGTCTGGAGGTAACCATTGACCGTCTAGGTCCTTATCAAGCGGCGGGTCTGCACTGTGACCTTCAGCCCACAACATAGGACAGCCATAATTTGCTGCGGCAGCCGTGAGTGCTTTCTTTGCCGCAAATGAAATATTGTCTGGCAGTCCCCTAATCAGGGGCATCGGGCCCCAAGACAAATCCCAGTCTGGCCGCACCTGTTTCCCGATCCAGTCACCAAGAATTGACCAATCAGCTAGTTCGTTTAGTTGGCAAGAAACATTGACGAGAATATTTGGCATTCGATTTGCAGGAAGATGAAGACCCCACCTTGGTGCGTAGCCGGTCAACGCAGTTGCTAGAGCAGAAAGACCTGATTCTCGATTAGTAACTAACGAGGTCCAAGAATTTGAAAAGCATACGGCATTTGATTCTGCCCATGAAGCCACTCCTGATGGAATTTCTATTCCACGGTCGTAAGGTGTGCAAGACAGCGTCGCTTCGATTCCAAGCCTCTCATAAGCGTGAATGATTTCAAATTGCTGTTCAAGAAAATCTGGCCAATCTATGTCCATTTCTTCCATTTTTGCTTTATCACAACCTGCTGAGTTTAGGGTAGTTGTTATAGCAACTTTCCCGTCCTTATCATCCGATAAGTCGGATAGAAAACGACGCAGACCGTGACCACCGGTGATTACTGATACACCAGAGACGTGCGCATTGTCGACTTCGATGAATCCATCTGCATCAGCTATTACTGCTAAATCAACAACCAGCCTAGCAGCTTTTTGCCGCGTCTTACCTTCCTTACCGGCAAGTTGTGCGGCCAGCCTTTCGGGTAAGTCCATGCCACTACGGCAGACCTTCTCTCTCATGAACTAAACCCCTATCAGATTACACTAGCCTCTATTTCAACCGGAAGTTTTGATATCTTTGAGGTTTAGAGGTATCATCATGTCTGATACTCCCGAATATGATGACGTTAGTCCTATCGCAGGCGAACCTGCTCTAACTCGGCCAACCAAAAACGTCCCACCCTTGGACGGTGGCACCAGCAAATTATCAACCCATCAACCGAAAAAGGCAAATCGTTCAACAATAGTAAGGACAATACAGAGTCTGACTATTATTGCCGCCCTGTTACTTTCGGTCTATTCATTTACTGTACTTGAGGCGCTGGATCAAACTACCGGTGGGACAAGTGAGGATGCTGCTGAGATACTAGTGCGGACGGAAGGTCGTGAGGCCGATCATATCTGCATTGCTGGTGGCGCTGATATCCTGATTGGCAGTGACGCAAACAATAACGGTATACTTGAGGAGACTGAAGTGACTTCCACAACTAGATTATGTCATGGTGAAACGGGATTATCCGGCCCTCGCGGTGCGAGTGGAATTATTGGCGAGACGGGATATACCAGTTTGATATCTACCACGATAGTGGCACCAGGTAACGAGTCATGTACGTTTGGTGGTATACTAATCGCCTCAGGAATTGATACAAACACGAATGAAATTTTGGATGTGGATGAGGTTGTTGATGCTGAGTTGGTTTGCGATGGAGTTGTTGGAACCAACGGCAATGCTGGTCAGGATGGCACCAGTGGACATAGTGCATTAGTTGAGCGTGTGCCCCCACCAAGGCACCTTTGTAGCAACGGATTTGTCATCAATTTTGGTGTTGATAACGGTCACGGAAACGGTGTGGCAGATGATGCGATTATGCACGATGATGAGGTAGTTGAATCGCTAAAAATCTGCAGCGAACCACTAAATCACGGCCCTGTTTCCGATTTTAGTTCAGGCATCACAAACAGTTTCTCCAACCAATGCTCAAACTATGCTTGGTCAGTCACCCAATCTGTAGCAGTAACCGCAGGTAGTAATGGTCTATCTGGTTGTGAACTATGGATTAGCCATGGCAATCAGGATTCAGCAACCCTGCTACTTGACATCAATCCCGGAAGCGGCGACTCAAGCCCCGGATTACACCTTGGTTTTAACAAAATAAATCTTGATGACGAGGAACTATGGTTATTTGATGCTGATAGCGGGGTAAATGGTCGTGAGTTGTGGGTCAGCAACCTGACACAAAGCGGAACACTGCAACTCACTGGGTATAGCGGTGATGGCATTCTACCTGATTCTGTTCACACTACCTGGATGGGTGGATTTATTTTTTCTGACTCAAATTTTGACTTTATGTGGACTGACGGCATTAGCATGTACAATTTGTTTGACGCTCCGTTCATTGGTTTAGCTGAACAGATTCTTTTAGATCCCTTACAGGCAAAGATTTCATCACATCAGGATACACATTTTGCGGTCAGCGACTCTGGCCTGTGGTTCTCGGGAATCCACGATGACTTTGGGTTTGAGATGCATCACTTAAGTAACGCTGGGGACTTAACAACGTGGGACCTGAATAATTTTGAGGACAGTTCACCAATGCCTATTTTACCACTGGGTGATAGTGCAGTTGCGGTCGCTGATGACGGTATTAATGGCCGCCAACTCGTTGAATTGACCACCTCTGGCAGCTATAATTGGCTAACGAGCATGTCGTTGCAGAGTAATGGCAATCCGCCAACCTCGGTAGGGGAAAATCTTGGACTAAACCTCTTGGGTGACAGGATAATTTTTGACGCTCAAATTACCAATGTCGACCCAACGGTGTGGAGTTATGACCTACCTACTGCAACACTGACAGAATTATCATCATTGATTGTGGCGCCTGGTGAGCAGGTCGCGCCGGTAATTCTCGATGGACAAATTTGGTTTGATTGTATTACTGCCAACACGGCTGAAGAATTGTGTGTGAGCGATGGTACTACTGATGGCACCAAGGTGATTCATGAATTTCAGCCCGGACTAACCTCAGCTGAGATTAGAGGGTTAGCATCAACCGAAGGGCATTTGTTGATTATTGCCAATGGAGAAGATAATGGATTCGATACCGGACACTGTCTGTGGAGTGTTGATAGCGTAACCTATGAGACGCAGATTGTCTACGACCCGTGGACTGGTAGTGGCAACGATTCCGGAGCCGGCACATATGGCGCACTACTAAACAGCGATGGTCTGATACTATTTGTCGCTGATAACGGCGTAAGTGGCCATGAATTACACATGTGGAGTTCCCTCAGCCTAACCGACGAGTGGTTGATATGGTAATTCACTTCTTTTCTGCGCAATATGGACATGATTTGGCTAACACATAGTCCTCGCTTTCCTGCTCTTCAAGTAGCAGTGGTTCTCGACAGGCATAGCATTGTACAACAGAGGTTTCTTCCAATTGTGGATTCACCGCCACTCGGCGATCAAAGACAAAGCAGTCACCGTTCCAGTAATCTCCTCCAACTTCTTCAAAGTAACCGAGGATACCACCTTTTAGTTGCTTAACATTGGAAAATCCTGCATCCATCATCACGACGCTGGCTTTCTCACAACGTATACCACCAGTGCAAAACATTACCACCTGCTTATCCTTTAATTCATCATCCAATTCTCCAACTGCTCGGGGGAAGTCCCTGAATGAACGGATATCCAATTCAAGGGCGTTTTTGAAGGTCCCAATTCGACATTCGTATTCATTGCGAGTATCAAGTATAATCACCTCATCTCCATCGTCAAGCAGTTGTTTAAAATCTGCTGGCGAGATTTCCTCACCAGTGTGTAACGCCGGCTTGATGTGGTTCATCCCCAACGAAATGATTTCTTTTTTTAAGCGAACATTCATCCGGCGGAACGGCTGATAATCTGAATAAGAAACCTTAATTGGTATATTTTGAAAACGACTGTCGGCTTGCAAGAAACCCAGGTAAGAATCAATTGCTTCAGGACTGCCGGCAATGAAGAAATTGATACCTTCGTGGGCGAGTAAAATAGTTCCTTTTAGTCGCAAATCACGACAAACGTCGCGGAATGGTTGCTGTAGATTATTGCGGTCTGGCAAATCAACAAAACGATAGCCAGCTATGTTGACTACCGAACCGGACATGGTTGAAGGTATGGCAGTTGATTTTTATGACCATCGAAATCAAATGCGCCAATCATGCTTAGATGCTAATGGCCGGCGCCAGCCTTGCCCGAAGGCTTTGCTGGTGACTCTTGGTGCTGGTGACATTTGCCAGCGTTTGTGTTCATTACGTTCTAGTCGTCTTAGTACATCAACTACCACCTGCCGTTGATACCCTAAAGCAACAATATCATCGGCATCCTTAGTCTGCTCGATGTGTAAGCGTAAGATTTCATCGAGCACATCATAGGGTGGAAGTGAATCCTCATCTTTCTGATCTGGGGCTAATTCAGCAGAAGGAGGTTTAGTCAGTGTTGATTGGTTTACTGGAGGGGATTTTTGCTGTTGTAGAGCCCGTTGATTGAAGATTTCCGCAAGAGCATAAACTTGCATCTTGTACAAGTCGCCTAGTGGCGTGTAGCCTCCAGCCATATCTCCGTATAATGTGCAGTAACCCTGAGCGAGTTCAGACTTATTTCCGGTTGCGATTGCCATACGGTTCTGCGCATTGGCGTGAGCCATGACAATTATTCCACGCAGTCGCGATTGTATATTTTCTGAAGCCACCGGGTTACCATCGGCTAACACCTCGCCTATCCGACCTTCCAATTCCACATGCATCCCGTCAATCGGTTCAATCTTGAGCTCCATGCCGAGAGACTCAGCAGTATACTTGGCATCGTCTAGCGAATGTTGAGACGAGAACCTACTAGGCATAGCAATGCCTAGAACATTACTTGGCCCAACTGCGGCACAAGCAACGCATGCAGCCACTGCTGAATCGATGCCCCCAGACAGTCCCAATACGATTTGCTTAATGCCGGATTTGCGACAATAGTCGGCAAGACCGGTGATTACTGCATCTGTAATATCCTCAATTATCGCCGTGGCATCTTCTTGACCATCAGACTTGTCGCTGAGAAACTTGAGTTCATCATTACCGATTAGTAACGCATCATTGCCCTTCATTGCTAGCCACCGGCAGCCTTCCGGGTTGTCCAAATCTACCAACAAAACCCCTTCCTGCCACGCTGGAGCAATTACAACTCTACCATCTGGCCAAGCAGCTAAGGAACATCCGTCGAATAGTAGATCATCGTTGCCGCCAACCTGATTCGCCAACAAAAAGGGGTGTTGCAGCACTTCTGCTGCGGTTCGACAGACTCTAATTCTGGAACCAACCTTGTCTGCGTGATAAGGTGATGCTGAGAGGTTAACTGTCGCATCCAGCGAAATCCCTTGGCGACCCCACTCCGCTAAACTAGCAATTGGGTCTTGACCATATGTTGAGGGAGTCAATCCTGCTGCTTGCCATGCATCCTCACAAATTGTCACGCCTAGGTCAACCTCGCCAATTGATCGGCAGATACCCGAGCGATTAGCTGGAGAGAAATACCGGGTCTCATCGAATACATCATAACTTGGTAATAATTGCTTTTTTGCTACTACCCGGTTGGTATTTTCACCATTTGGCGCAGCGTATAGGTTTCCTGCGCGCACCACGCCGTTAGCTGGCAACTGACGGTCATGCTCCGGAGGTATTGGGGTGCCAACCAATAACGGTATGCCGACGTCCAACGCCTTCGCTGTCGCATAAGATGACGTAATGAAGTCGGGTTGTAACAGCAAATCTCGTGGCGGATATCCACATACTGCTAATTCGGTAGCAACTGCCATGCAGGCACCGTTATCCTTTGCTAGAGTGGCTAAGGATTCCAAGCGCCTAGCATTGCCAACTAGATCTCCAATCGTCGAATCTATTTGCAGCAAGCCGATAATTCTAGACAAAAAACTCACCGTGGTTAGTTAAACTTGACAATGTCGCCATTTTCGTCTTTGTACCACCATTCATTTGTAGTTTTGTCATGGTACCACCAGTAGCCATCAGCACCCATAACCCAGTCTGTCTCTTCCTCCGCAGCAGTCTCATTGCCGCCAGTTAATGCAGCTGACGCCGCACTGACGGAGACTGCCGGCTCGATCGTCGAATATTGCGCTGACTCCTGTGGCACTTCATCTTCATAATCAGCATATTCATCTTCATAATCGATCTCAGAGGAATACTCGTCCCAGTCATATTCTGACCTTGACCCACGCCCACGGGTGGCTTTCCTTGCCCATAATAATCCAGTAATGATGATTGACACAAATATCAATGCGACCGCAGAGCCAATGATTGGGTCGACATCACCAAATAAGTTCTCGATGAAGCCTTGCTCCCGTGCCGGTCGGACGTCGACTGTCGGTCCCTTGGAGGTCTGACCGTTTTCTAGCTCAACCTCTATCCACTGTATTCCTTCTACTGTCGGCACCCAATCTATCGAGATTAGCCCTTTACCTTCTGCCGGTATCTCTAGACTTGGCCGTTGCAAAACTTCCTTGGTACCGTTCAATCTGACTACATATGCAGTTGCTTGAACCGTGCCATCTAGTGAGCCATCATTACTAACTAGCGCCTGAACAGAGGTAGACTGTCCTACCTCGAGGATCAAACGTGTGTAAGATACATCTAGTGGCCCAATTGCGAATTCAGGTCGCAACCATTCCAGTTCCCATTGCGCTATCTCACTTCCAGATGGAGCTCCATTCATGCCCAAAACTGCGTTATCAGCCAAATCTCGGCCATTGATCTTCACAAAGAGGATTAAGCGGTTTTCGATCATGGAATCGGTAATTTCGGAAAGGTCAACATCTGCGTAAACCTCGAGTTGTGTACCCGCATTGTCATCACCCTCTAGCAGCATTGTCTCAAAGCCGGTGATGAGCCTATCGCCTGTATCAGCGTCCTCAACCCACCACTCTAACTGCAGTGATTCGACATCGAGACCGCCTTCCTCTGTTATCCCAATTCTTACTTCATAAACCTCGGTTGCTAAAATCGTATTGGGCCTTGGATTGATTATCTCTACCGGCATAGGACCGGTTCCATCAATTAATATCCAGCGATTATTTGATTCATCGGTGACGTCTTCACCTTGGCCTGAGGTACAATCAACATTCCATGTTAATGCCTTTTTACCCGAGTTTTCTGACGCAGTAACTACCGCGGTCCACGCACCGTCGATTGCTGTTGTGGGGTAGGTTATCCCGTCAAACATGACGCTTACTGGACAGTCAAAGTCGGGTCTTGTATTGGTTTCTTGGAATAACACATCCCCGGATACCTCAAAACTACTACCCGGAGCAATTCTAGCGCCATCATCAACGACTGTCCCCTGGTTGATTACCAGTTGAATTGTTTCGTCAGGAATGTACATGTCGCCTGAAGAGCGCCATCTTAGGGTCGGGAACGCTTGTTGATCGGTGTTTCCTGCACGATCCATAACGATTAGTTTGGGCTCTCGCTTGGTATCACCTAAGTCAGGTATCGTCCAAAGCAGGTGGAATTCAACATTTAGCGTTATGTCTTGTTCATACGGTCCGGCTGGACCATTTTGACCAATCATCTCACAATCTTCAATGACCATGTGTGGACTGGTTGTGGAGCATTCTCCCGTTAAGAAATCCCAAGAAATTGGCAACCGATCGCTGTTCTGTTGGGAGGCTAACTGAACCTCAACAACACTAAGATCAGAGCCACCATTTGGCTCATTCATCATAACATCGAATTCGTAGGTAATCATAGGATGTAACCAGGTCTTTCTGCCTTCATCCCAGGAGAACGCCGCAGCCGGGATTGATGGCGGTCCGTCAGCTTTCAATTGATACATGAACAAATGGTCGCCTTCTTCACCAGTGCCGTTATTTTCAAGAGGGTGCCCCGCAGCGTCGTTGCCGGTCAAATAGACCGCGACTTTGTCCCCAATTGAGCCACCACTGTCGTCTAACAACAGAGTATATTGTCCGACGAAGGCTGTTAGATCATTTGGCAGCAAAACATCGGAAAATGATTGGTATTCATCAGGGCTGGGAAGACCATTGAAATCATAATCATTTATCCATTGACGCCAAACCATCGCTTCAATGTTTGAGGGTAATATTGGTTGATCGGTTATCTGAACTTGTATCGTTTGCGTTGATGATGGTACTCGATGATCATAAGCTGCGACGCTTGACCAATAGACGGACGGGATAACGGAATCAGCAAAGAACGATCGCTCGTATTCTGCATCCTCAGTTACGCCGCCACCTGCCAACGGAATTATTTCTATTCGCCAGTCTAGAACACCATTGGTGAACGGTACGGCATCAGTATAATTCCACGTGTCGACATTTAGTGTTGAGGTGTTGACTATTTCTTTACTGCCCTGGTATAACACGACCAATGCATCACCAGCAGCAAACGACTCACTATCACTGAGATTTTCAAAACCAATGTCAACGGAGATGTCAACATCCTGACCAGCAGGCAAGTAGTATTCATCGCTTGGCAATTCACCAAGTTCGGTCGAGAAAGTGACTCGCTTTATCTCCAAATCATTCTCCAACGCTTTACTGCCACCGTTTGGGCTACCCCATGAGTGGGTGGCTGGAATTGATACTACCCCATTAGATAGGACCAGGCGCGTTGACGCGGTTAGGTAGTCCTCATCGTCCCAGCCAGGCTCGATTCGATACTTTACGGCAACACTTACATCGTCTCCGGTTTGAGTGAAGTTCAACCAATCGGTTGGATGCAGTTCTACAAGTTCACTGTCCCCTTGCCCGATGGGTGAGCCACCTCCGGTTGGAATCAACCAGGTTGCGTGATTTCTGTCACCAACTACGTCAAGCCTTACAAGACCAGGACTGGATGCCGTGACTTGGAAGTCAGTATGCATCGTATGCCACCTTTGACCAGTGGTAATAACTTGGACTGGGTCTTCCATGTAAGTCGACATAATCTCAACATCCGACGAATAATTTACGCCATCAAGGGTTACCAACAATCCACCTGGGCTGTCAGAAATAAAGGGTACCGGTATCACGTGTTGTCCTGCAACCTCAGCGAGGCTTGAGCGTGCGTCATTGATGCCTAGCACCATTGGTGATTGCTGGTCAGAATCAAGATAAATCGACACAGGATATGGCACCGACAAACCAGCCATCGTCATTCCACCGGTGCCGGTAACTTCCAATTCCATCTGGACGAAATTTGCCCCTAAGAAACCAACACTGGAGGCGGTGGTTGCTGCATAATTTAGCGCATAAAGCTGAGAAGAATTTAATGACACATAGGTGCTCTTTACATTGTCATAACTCCAGTTAGCGATAAGTTGGTTGCCAACACGAAGATAGAGACCCGACAAGACTCCTGTCTCCGCCATAACCCCGACTGAAAAGGATTGAATGTTGTCCCTTGGCAGCCAAGCATATACGCTGTCTGTACCAGATATTCCTGGGGTTACAGGGATAGTTTCTTGACCATTTTCGAATCGGTCCTGCCAGCCCCATGAACCAACTCTAGCATCACTACCGCCCCACTCGACAAAGCCATCTTGATTGAAATCAATTGCCGGTTGAGCCGGGTGTTTTCCTCCTAACAAAGTCCAAGATAGTGACTTAGCTTGCCAGTTAGCCGTATTAGATCCATTGTGGACTATTCTCAACTGATATCGATAAATCGTATTGTCACTCGACTCAGTGAAAGCCGGTGCGGATAAATTTGTCCAATTACCCGATTCCGTAAACCGAATTTGCAGTACTCCTCCCTTGGTTTCAATTTGCCCGTCAATAGCCTTTGCTGGATTAAGCGGGACATACCACGGAGAGGTTAGGTTGCAGTCTGGGGTGGCAATGACTCCTAAGGAAAAACTCACTGCCCCACCCTGCATGCAGGCAGCATCCCAGTCATCATTGAGCAGCCCGCCATTAAACTGAGTATGTATCTGTCCGTCACCGCCAACCGAATACAGGACGGGTATGCCAGTACCTGTCGGTGAACCCCTAAATTCAAGTTTCAGCCTAACTAGAGGATATTCTTCATGGTCAATCATGTTGAGAGGCACCATGGCATCATTACTCCCCGAAGCCCCATTGATTTGAATGCCATTTTCATCAAGGATTGACCAGTTCAAGAAGGCTCCAGAGGGAATATTGGCATCCAAGAAAATTGGGGCATATGTACTACGAGATACTGATTGTGTAGCCCCTTGTCCCCACCCAATGGTCGGGCTTATCCAGTGTGATTCGGGCGGGGATGCTAGATGCACATCATCGACGAACCAAAAATCACAACAGGTTGCACCAGAGCCACTCCCGCTTATCTGGTTAATCCTAATCTGAGTGTTGGCGTGCAGTGCAGCTTGTGGTAGGTTTGTTGTCCACTGCTGAGCGTTACCACCCGATGTTGCGCCTGCCCACGTGTTTAGCGTTACCCACGCACCGTTGGTATCAATATATTGAATTTGCAGATCTTCTCCTGAATCTGGCTCCTCGCCACAGCTAAATGAACCCTGCAAAACCCAAGCGTGGAGCGGCATACTTAGTGCACCTGCAAGATTAACCACTGGCGAAGTTGCGTGGTGGGGTGCATTGAAATTGGCTTGAGTTTTTACTGATCCTCCAGATGTACCATTTACTCCGCAAGTGTTAGTATAGTGGCTGACAAATGTCGGGTTCGAAACTGTCCAGCCCTGTAATCCGTTGTTAAAATCCCAAATTGTTCCAGCCGTTGAGCCGGTTAGTGAATCAAACTCTACCACAGTGCCATTCTTTGTAGCATCTGGATTTGACCATGCTAAATCACTGTCCCAGACAAAACCGTAGTGAGTTTGCATGGTCGACGGCTCGATACTCAGTTGTAAATCAGTAATAGGAGAGTTACTAGGCACCTCGATAGTAAAATCATCATTTAGCCCGCCGTCACCTGACAACTGGATGAAATCTGTTTGACCAGCTGTCGAACGGCTGATGACACTTGCCTCTGGAAGTGAACTAATCTGCGCCGAATTAGTGCTGATGTTGCCAGACATTTGCAGCGGCCCAATAATTGCCATCAATATGGCCAAAAACAAGGCACTGCGCCAAGATGTTGTGGCGGACATGGACTAGCGTACGACTATAGACACTTCAAACATACCCCCTGCGCAAAGAAAATCACATGATTGTCCCAGTTTATGCACAAGGAAATATATTATCATCCTATCAAGGGTGAGATTCAAGACAAAACCATCACTCGCCCGGTCATGGCTAAGCCAAAACCCGCCGGTGAGCTCGACGCCGTGGCGTTAGAAACAGCACTACTGAGAGCATGGAATGAAGAGGATGCCTTTCAGAACTCGATCGATTCACGCAGAAGTGGTGCCCCGTTCATATTTCTCGAGGGGCCACCAACTGCTAATGGTAAACCCGGAATCCACCATGTTGTTGCTCGTGCCTACAAAGATTTAGTATGCCGCTGGAAGACTATGGAAGGATTTCTTGTTGAACGCAAGGGAGGCTGGGATACACACGGACTGCCGGTTGAAATTGAAGTGCAGAAACGAATGGACTTGATGTCTAACGAGGCGATTGAAGAATACGGAATGGATAATTTTAACCAAGCTTGTCGAGAGTCGGTTTGGACCTATGAATCAGCTTGGCGAGAAATGACCGAAAGGATGGCATATTGGGTTGACCTAGACAACCCGTACGTTACACTTCACAATGATTATGTCGAATCATGTTGGTGGGCTATCAAGCAGATGTTTGACAAGGGCTTGCTATATCGTGGGCACAAGGTTCTACCATACTGCCCACAAACCGGAACTTCCTACTCTAGCCACGAGGTTGCCCTTGGTTACAAAGAAGTGGAGGAACCTTCGGTCTATGTAAAATTTAAATTGACCGATGAAGATTGTTCTATACTTGCATGGACAACAACGCCATGGACACTGCCTGGTAATGTTGGATTAGCCGTTGGCCCAGATGTGACTTATGTCAAAGTCCGGGTTACTGAGGAAGCAGCAAACTGGAATGGTTCCGGTGGCGCTGATGTTGATGAAACCATGATTCTTGCTAAGGATTTGATGAAGGAAGTACTGCGTCATAATGTCGAGATTGTTGAAGAATTCACCGGCAGTGAACTTGTTGGTCGTAGTTATGAGCCACTGTTTCCGGATGCTGTGCCTAGAGGTGAATCCGAAACTGCGTGGACTGTACTATCCGCAGATTGGGTTACCACAACCGATGGAACTGGTGTGGTCCACACTGCAGTAATGTACGGTGAAGATGACTATAATTTGGGCATGGATGTAGGCCTGCCTGCATTTCATACCGTCGGCATAGACGGCGCATTTGTTGAAGGAATACACCCCAAACTCGATGGCAAATACGTCAAAGAATGTGACGAAGCAATAATTGCTTTGCTTTCTGGCCCTAACGGTAGTAATGGAAAGGGGCCAAGTAGTGGGTTACTATATCGCGAAAAAGCCTACCTCCACGACTACCCACACTGCTGGCGGACCGACCATCCACTGCTTTACTACGCTATGGATTCGTGGTTTGTTCGTATGACTGCTGTGAAAGAAAAACTGCTTGAGTTTAACGCAGATGTCGAGTGGGCACCAGACTGGGTTGGCGAAGGAAGGTTTGGAGAGTGGTTGAGAAACGTCAAAGATTGGGCTATTTCGCGCGAGCGGTATTGGGGGACTCCTTTGCCGGTTTGGCGCAGTGATGATGGACAAATGAAGTGTATTGGCTCTATTGAGGAACTGCAATCAGAAGTCGCAAAGGCCAATGTTGCAGGATACAATAACCCCGATTGTCCAGATGATGTTGACTTGCATCGACCGATAGTCGATGGTTTCACTCTCGTCACTGAAGATGGGAAAGCTATGCATCGTGAACCTTTTGTTATGGACTGCTGGTTTGATTCAGGCTGCGCTCCGTTTGCCCAGTGGCATCACCCGTTTGACGGTGTTGAGACATTCAACAATTCATTCCCAGTTGATTATATCTGTGAGGGTGTCGATCAAACCAGAGGATGGTTCTACACCTTATTGGCCGTATCGACTACTGTGTTTGATTTACCCGCATACAAACGCTGCCTTTCACTGGGTTTGATACTCGACGCTGAAGGCAAGAAAATGTCTAAGTCCCGAGGTAATATAGTCGACCCTTGGGATCATTTCAATCGCGAGGGTGCTGATGCAACAAGGTGGTACATGGTTACTGCAGGAGCACCTTGGAGTCCGTTGAAATTCGATCCTAATGGAGTCAGAGAGACTTATGCTAAAATGTTCCTGACGCTGTGGAATATTTACAAATTCCATGCTGATTATGCTGCTCTCGATGGTTTTGATCCAGAAACTGATGAAGTTCCAATCGACCAACGACCACCACTTGATCAATGGATTCTCTCACGCTTAGCGACTGTTGCTAAAGGCTATCACGCCGGATTCCAGAGTTGGAATTATCACAAAGCGTGCCGAGAATTGGAGGATTTCGTGGTCAACGATTTATCTAATTGGTATGTGCGGAGAAGCCGAAGAAGACTTTGGGAAGAAGCAGAGAATATCGACAAACTTGCGTGTCAAAATACCTTGCATGAGGTATTAACCACCGTTTGTCGTTTGGTCGCACCAGTAAGTCCATTCATGGTCGATGTGATTTATCGGAACCTCATCGGCGAGAGCGTGCACCAAGCGGACTGGCCGTTAGGTACCCCCGGTAACCTACCCGGTGCTACTGCAGACTCTTGGGATGAGCAAGCTGCACACGCTACAGCAACTCTACCACCGCAAAATCTTGAGCTCGAATCGCAAATGTCTCTAGTTCGAGAATTAGCGGAAACCGGTAGGAGAATCAGGGTTGACGCATCTAGACGTCAGCGGCTTCCTTGTGGTGAAGGTTGGATAGTCTCTGGTCCAGACTTGACCGACTTCCACGACATTCTAGCAGAGGAACTCAATGTTGAAAACATCTCAGTTGAGACAGACTTAGACCGTTTCCAGCAGATTGAATTGGCGCCCAATTTCCGCGCCCTAGCGCCACGCGCAAGAGGTGATGTAAACTCGATTGCCAATGAAATACGCAATGCTGAAAATCCGTCCGCAATGCTGGAACAGATCAAATCTGGACAACTCACAATAATGGGCATCAACATCGAAGAAGGTGATGTTGAAGTCAAGCGGGTAGAAAAATCAGGCTTTGCCGCCTCAACAATACAAATTGGCCAGGGCGAAAATGCATACCATGTCAGCCTAGTGCTTGACATGAATGATACCCCGGAATTGCTGTCAAAAGGATTAGCTAGAGATATAACAAGAAGAATTCAAGCCAAGCGAAAGGATTTGAATCTCGATATTGAAGCGACCATAGAATTGGCGGTCTGGCTCGAAAATGCTCCGGAACTATTCCAATCGGATAGAGACTGGATTACCACAGAAACCCGCGCAAGTAAGGTCGCATTCCACTCGGATGATAATACTGCTAAACCTGATTGTGATAGTTTCGAAGTCGATGGTGCGAAGATTACATTCATGGTTTCATAGAAAACTAATGAACGACGCATTCAAACATGAGTTGTTACTCCACACGCCATGCGAAAGGCTGTCTTGGCGATATTACTTGCCGCTTCGACATTGCTAGCAGGTTGTTTCGGCGAGGGTGAGACATTCGCTCAAGAGGAAACTACCGACAATGTCTGGAGTGACTACATACTAATCGATAGTCAATCACATGAGTCTCTAAGACCATTCACCACAGTTGATTTGCGAACAAATCAATCAACTAACATGTCTTGGGCAGTATTTGACGCCTCAAAAGGTGGTAACTGTTGTGAACACTATCTAGCAACCTCAATTGAAGGGCAAATACTCAACATCGGGGGCGAATATCCGGTATGGAGCCTTGACCGGGGACATGAATGGGACACATACATTCCCGAAGTACTCCCAGCAGTAGGTCAGTGTGTTACCTTTATTCCAACCAACCCCGGGCAGGAAGGACTTGGCGAAGGAAGCATAGTACAGGCGACAAACGGCGACATAATCTCAATGTCATGGTTCCCTTACCCAGGTGGTGACTTGAAATTAGACAAATTTTATGCCATCCTTTATGATGAGTCGGAAGATGAATGGAAATGGTGTTATAACCGTTTGACTGAACCCTTCTATGACCGCTCTTGGCAGGTTGAAGTTATCGGACCGATTGAATCAACTTTGGGTAACGGCGAGTGGGCCAGCATTGTAGTCTCCAACTTCTGGCACCAATCAATGAATGCTGGCGGTCAAATTAGCGTTGACGGGTTGAATTACTATCCTTTCCAGTTCCCTGATCGCAGTGGTGGTGACCCTGAAATCGAACTTGACCTCGACTTCACTCAAGCAGATTTGCCTGCTTATTATGATGTCAATAAACCACACAAAGAAATGCGCGCTTTCCCTATGCCTAGTGGCGGTTTGGTATTTCCAGCATACTACAATAACGGTAATGCTGCATACATGGACACCTCACTATCGTGGAATGAATTGTATGTTCAATTCCCCAGCGAATATTGCCAAATTGATTCCTCGGGGATTATCCACTGTGTAGCAAATACCGGCACGACCTTTACTCACTACATGTCCAGTGATGGTGCAATGAC
>DAUW01000014.1 GCA_002505355.1 Euryarchaeota archaeon UBA229
CAGGCCGGATATAGCTTTCGATGAACAAATAAGTTTGGTTATGCGCGAGGTGACTTGTCTGCCTTCATGCCAAACATATCCTCGGTTCGCTAATTGTACACCGATTTGTCGGTATACCTTGGCAGCAATGGCGATTGACATATGAGCTCGCCAATGCAGCGAAGAGAATCCCTTAGCGCCACTGAGGTAAAATCGTTCAGCCATATCGAGCAGGCGCTCAACAGATTTGCTGATGATTTGTGCTTCAACAGACTCTGGTTGTTGAGCACAGGCAACAATCTGTTCAGGGGTTAGATCCCCAGTCCAGGTTGTGGGTAAATATCTGCGACCCATCTCAGCGTCTTCCAAGACATCCCGGGCTATGTTGGTTAATTGCATTGCAATACCTAAATCAATTGCGTGAGCTTTGGCGTCAGGGTCGTGGCAATCCAAAACGTGACACATTAGCAGACCAACAGTCCCAGCGACACGGTATGCATAACGCAGCAACTCAGCCTCGTCAGCAATTATTACCTCTTCTCGCTGGTCATCAAGCAATCCATCAATCAAGGCAATTAGCACAGGTAGTGGAAATTCTTGATCTTCCATTAGTGGAGCAAATGAACGCAGGGCAGGGTCAGCATCAGTATTACCATCAATCAGGGCGGCACGAATGTTGACAAGTCGCTCTGGACCATTCTCAATGTCTCCGTCTGCCATGTCGTCGAGTAATCGACAAAAAGCATACAGTTTGGCTGCTTCCAGACCCATTTTTTTGCCAAGAAAACGCTTAGCCCAATGGAAACTTTCGCCGTTGAGAGCGAGTGACTCATCGGGTGTTAGGTTTTCATTTGACATTGTGAACATTCCGAAATTTACTGAGCCAAGTGGGCTCTAATTGTAGTTATGACATTATAACGCTTTTAAAGGACTGTTTATTTGACGACATTTAATACTTATTTCTCACACAAGTCAAAACGGCTTTTTATTTACCTTAATCGCGAGCGTCGAGTTATGCCAGAGACAATCTACCAAGATAAATCGGCGGCGGTTATAGGTAGCGGCTTTGGCGGACTTGCTGCGGCTATAAGATTGCAAAGTGCTGGAATTCAAACGGTTCTCTATGAGGCGAGAGATAAGCCCGGAGGCCGAGCTTATGTTTACCATGATGATGGGTATACTTTTGATGCGGGGCCAACCGTGGTCACCGCTCCACACACGCTAGAGGAATTGTTCCAACTAACCGATCGCAAACTTGAGGACTACATTGAGTTGCTCGAAGTTGCACCTATGTACCGCTTAATTTGGAGTGATGGCGATAAATTTGACTATACTCGTGATGCTGACAAGATGCTGGAACAAATTAGGCAGCGAAGTGAACAGGATGCCGAAGGCTATCAAAGATTTTTCAAATACTCAGAAAAGGTGTTTGATAAAGGCTATACGGATCTTGTAGACAGGCCGTTTCTGCGGTTTTCCGACATGCTAAAAGTGACACCTGACCTGATGAAATTACGTGCCGAGCGCTCAGTTTACAAAACGGTTTCAAAATATGTCAAAGATGAACATCTGCGCCAAGCAATGAGTTTTCATTCCCTCCTCGTCGGGGGCAATCCATTTCAGACCTCTTCGATTTACACTCTTATTCATTTCTTGGAACGACAATGGGGCGTATTCTTCCCTCGGGGTGGCACTCACGCATTGGTAAGGGCACTGGTAAAGTTATTCGAGGAGTTGGGTGGCGAGATTCGGCTTAATTCACCGGTCAAGCAGGCCAGGCTAGTCAACAGTGGCTCGCAACATGAAATCACCGACCACAACGGCAATCAGCAAACGTTTGATGTCGTAGTATCAAATGCTGATATCCACCACACTTACGATCGGATTTACGGCCACAACAAAACCGCCAAAAAGCGCGCCAAAAAGCTTGAAAAAATGGATTGGTCGATGTCGTTGTTTGTCCTTCACTTCGGTACCGATATTGAGTATAAAGACGTGGCTCACCACACGATATTATTTGGTCCTCGATATAAAGAACTGCTCGATGAAATTTTCAAAGGTAGTGAACTACCCGAAGATTTCAGTTTGTATTTACATGTTCCAACCGTAACTGATCCACAGCTAGCGCCCGAGGGGTGTAGTGCAGGCTATGTGTTGGCACCAGTGCCTCACTTGGGCAGAGCTGATGTCGACTGGGATTCGATCGCCGAGGATTATGCGGATAAAATTATCAAAGCTTTAGAGGTTGAATTACCAGATTTAAGCAATCATATTGTTACCCGTCGGCACTTCACCCCTACTATGTTTCAAAGCGAACTCGTCGCCTACAAGGGTTCGGCTTTCTCCGTGGCTCCAAAACTAACCCAAAGCGCTTATTTCCGACCGCACAACAAGGATAAGAACATCCCAGGTCTGTATTTTGTTGGCGCAGGGACGCACCCCGGTGCTGGACTGCCCGGAGTCATAAATTCCGCAAAAGCAACAGTTAGACTAGTAATGTCGGATCTTACTCCTCGCTAGGCTGTGATGAGTCTTCTATCTGGAATTCATCCGCTTTTAGACTGATAACCAGCACTGCAATACCCAGCAAGCCACCCAGTACAAACAGGACCATTGAAGAAATACCGCTTGCACCAATCGCTACTCGAAGTACCACCGTCGACAGAATAAATCCAGTATTGCGCGCTAGGTTAGTGAAGTCAGTTGAATAAGCGTATGAAATCAGCAGTATGAGGATGTCAGCTAAGATTAACACGGTAAAGAAATCGAGAAAGAAGATTTCACGGGTAACTGAACCGTCACCTTCACTCACCGAGATAATCCAATTAGAGAACGAAAAGAAGGCCATTCCAATGTAGGTAATCAACAAGAAGACTGCGATTTTGCGCTTGTTTTGAACAAAGTTGACTAACTCACTGTTTTCAATGTCAACTTTTACTTCGGTTGTACTGTTTGCTCGATATATTAGAGAGGTAGTGAACAAAGTAATGAAAGTAAGACACTCGAGAACAATGAGTTTTAGTTCTGAATCAATCGTCCAGTCGCCGTTAAACTCTAATTCTGATAGGCGCTTGAAAATGTCCCTTACCACTAGGAGGGTGACAATTTCGAACTGTTTACCAACTGCGGTGGAAAACGAATCAGGAATTGCTCTAATTAACTGATACACTTCATAGGCCAATAAGATCGAAAACGGAGTGTATAGCGCATCTAACGGTGAATCCAGTAAATCAGTCGATGCACTGCCTACATCAAGAACGCCGATTTGGTAGAGTAACCACAGGCTCAAATGCATGGCAAATCCAATGATTGCAGCAACTAAGCCATAACGTCTAACCTGTTCTTCGGCGGGTTTACCCAACAACCGCCCGTGAAGATTTATCAGCGCTCCAGACATGCATCAAATTTCACGGGTTACCATAAATAAGGTTGTTAGGCAGCAAAATACGCCTTTTAGCAGGAAAATACACTGATATATAGGCATTAAAGATTCGGCAAGATACATGCTAGATGGCTTGCCAAGTCACTTATACGACCGTGCACGATTGGCCAACTCTATTGATCAAATTAGTCGAGAAGGACCGGTAATTGTTTGGCTAAAATCCGCATTGCGAGTACACGAAAACCCAGCTATTGATATTGGCATAACGCTAGCAATTCAGTACCAAAGACCACTGCTAATTTATCAGGCCATTGACGAGCGTTATCCACACGCCTCATTACGTCATCACAATATGTTATTGGACGGAGCACAGGATTTACACATTGGATGTAAGGATCGTGGCTTACGCTATGTGTTACACGTGGCGCGCGATGGAAACCGTCAGTCGGTACTCAAATCATTTGGCGATACTGCATCCTGTATTGTTACAGATCTATTTCCGTTACCACCGTGGACTCGTTGGGTAAAAACTGTTGCAGAGGCTGCAAGTTGCCCAGTAATTGAGGCTGACTGTCACTGTGTTATTCCAATGACAATGTTTGGTAAGTCAGTAGACCGACCGTTCAAATTTAGAGACGCCACCAAGAAAATGCGTAAGCGCTTAGTACAGCAAAATTGGCCTAAGGTAGTGGATTCTGCTACACCATATGATGGTGAATTACCGTTCACGCCAATCGATGTTAAAACCCAGGTTAGTGTGGCTGAGGAACGTATAAAACTCCTTAGAGATTGTCGAATAGATCCAACAGTCTTACCGGTATGGCAGGAGCGTGGTGGAGAGGTCGTCAGTCTAGCGAAGTGGCAAAAATTTCTCGATAAAAATCTGGGAGGTTATGCAAGACGCAGGAACAATGCAGCAGATCCAGAGGGAGTGTCTAGACTTTCAGCGGCCTTTCATTACGGGTTCCTCTCGCCAATGAAAGTTGCCCGTGAAGCATCAGCAATTGGCACTAAATCTGCCGATAAATACCTCGATGAACTACTAATTTTCCGCGAACATGCATGGCATCACGTAGTAAGCACCGAGACACCATATTGTAGTTCAAATCTCCCGCATTGGGCAATAGAATCATGGAATAATACGGCAGATGATCCGCGCCCAGTAATCCTGTCTAGTCACCAGATTGAATATGCCAGATCTCCAAACCAGTTGTGGAATTTATGTCAGCAATCGCTCGTAAGGCATGGTGAACTACATAACAACCTAAGAATGACGTGGGGCAAGGCTGTCCCTCAATGGTGTGTTGACCTTGAACAATCACTCGAGCGAGCGCAAAAATACAATGACAAATATGCTCTAGACGGCCGTGACCCATCATCTATCGCGGGAATTCAATGGTGCCACGGGCTGTTCGACCGCCCATTTTTCCCCTCCCTTCCAGTCATGGGGGTAGTGCGAAAGCGCGACTTAGAAACTCATTCATCGAGATTAGACATGGGTAAATATGCTGACTATATCAACCGCTCAACCAGCCCCGATGGCCAAGCATATATCGCCTATGGAAGTGACATAATCACCTGTTACGCAGCCAGAGTTATGCATGACAATGGCATTCACGTTTACCATGTCGAGGCAAATAATAGCCGAGATGAGTACGAATTAAGTGATGCGCACCTCGGCCAATTACCGCAACACATCAGCGATAGATTGAGGTCCATTGCTAGCAAAATCCAGTCAAATAATTCACTACTAATAAGCAAGGATTTGGTGCGAGGAATCCCGCGGGCAGAAATTACTGATCTAACAATAACAACAGCAGGTGATAGCAAAGGCCAAGCCAACTTGTCGATAGGGGAATATGATATTGCGGCCATATTTATGACCAGTCATGAGGACCTTTTGCGAGCAGGTGATTTAGCTGAGGCAGAACTTGATAATCTAATGCATAAACTTACAGATGAACCAGCGGATGGCGGGGATATTGTTGGGCAATTATTACCAGCATTGTGGAGACTATCTGAGGCGCTTTGGAGTTTTGGGGTAATTGATAAAGCGCCCAACTATCCTGTGCAGACAAAATTGATCTAAACGTTTTTACTTTCAGTTTAACATAATCATCCCACTCTCTGTTAGAAAACATGGTAATTTGCCTCGGCCGATTTTGATTAATGGGTCGAACAGTACCAACTTGGCGTAACCGTGTTGAGATAGAATTACTTGGTTTAGAAAATTTTCAACGTGCTCTTAGCACCACCGACAGAGAAGCACTTACT
>DAUW01000015.1:0-4383 GCA_002505355.1 Euryarchaeota archaeon UBA229
GGTGAACGATTAACTATCAAAAGGCTATCCTTTGATGTTTGCCGCACGCCAAGTTAGTTGACTACTCGCTAATAAATGTCGAAACAGGTGCCTGACAACTCAAACATGACTCCAACTCTGACAATTTACAACTCTCTGATTCGTCACCGCAATATCTCGCACCGCAGGTAGGACAACCTACAATTTTACCGACAATCGGGCTGCGGCACTGCCAGCAAATAGGTGCTGGTTTAGTTGATTGCGCGGTGGTTGATGGCGCTGGTTGGGGATGTGCCGGACTAGCGATAGTCTGAGGCATGTTTACCGGCTGTATGGCCGGAGCAAGTTGTTGGTTGACAGGCGGTCTCCCAGGCGCTGGCATGAATGGCATTGGTTGCGTAGTAGGTTTTGACCTGTTCAATACAACATATAGGCTTGCCAGCAATATGACAATCAGGAGAATAATGCTAATCTGGGCGAATGGCAAGCCGAATGCTGCGGATTGCGCACTCTGTTTCTCTGCATTAGCATTGAATACAAAGGTTGCTGATTCGGTATCCTCGGCGCTATCGAAGGCCAAAATTATGTCAGAGAATCCGTCCGTGCTTGGAGTTACCAGCAGTTTTACTGTCTTCGATTCACCAACTGCCAAATCGACAATCCCGTCACCGACGACTTCGATATCCCAACCTTGACTCGACGAGCCCGAAATTAGGTGATTAAAGGGTAAGGTTCCAGTGTTGGTTACCAGTACCTGAATTTCCTTAGATTCACCCTCTTTGAAGGTGTTATCGCTTAACTCTGACCATGATACTTCCTCAAATCCGCCGATGTAGAGTGAGAATGTTTCAGCATAATCAGCACCTGAACCACTGAATTTCAATACGAAGCTTGGTTCTGAGAATGGTATGGCTTCAATACTTGTGAATACGGTACACGACAACTCCGTCGACTCCTGGTAGCCAATCATTGACGGCGTGTCGCAAGTGACGGAAAGTTGCGGATCGCTTAATGCAGTAACAATTGGCTGCCAGTCAATCTCAGCATCATTCGAAAGTTGCCAAACAAAACGCAACTCAGCACCTGCAGGATGGGAACCGGTACCGTAAAATGAAACAGTATACTCTTGATTATCCGGGAATATTACTTTCTTGAATTGAAGGCTAGGCAGCGGAAAAATCTCAATATCAAAATTATCTGTCCAAGTAAATCTATCTGACCCATTATCCATATGTAATGTTGCAGGACCTGATTTAGCGCTCTTAGATAATTGATATGTCACCAAATACAACTCCGATTCGCCAATTGCTAAGTCTACTGTCCCTCCAGAACTTATCACCTGTACCCCCTGAGGCAAGCTAAATGTTGGAGATAATTTGACCGCTAGATTACCTTTATTTTCGATACTGTATACCGCAACAAATTGTGAGTTAGGCAGTAGATTAACCAACGGTGTGTCGGTTCTAATCTCTACTGCTTTGACTGCCTCAACTTCGATCGGCATCTCAACCAGCCAATTCACTACAGGGTCTGTCACCGAATTCACGCTGATTGTCACCGCAGTTTGCAATCCAGAATTGGGGACTACCGACGGCGGCTTGATTATCATTTGAACAGTGTCAAACGAATCTACTGGAATGGTAGAGGTAGTGGCAAATGGACTTTCAGTGAAATCCTGAATGAAGAAGGCTTCCCATCCGTTTGGTGGTTGAACTTGCAAGTCATACGCAATGTTCGTATTGCCATAGTTGTAGAGGTATACCGGGACGATTGTCGACTCTATTGGACTTACCGGGATGACATCATAATCGGTTTCAATAGCAATATCTGGAATTTCAGAAACTAACAGATCCAAATCTAATGTAGTCGTTATTCCGTTATCCAAATCACTGGCGCTGAGGACCAGTCTATAGGTTCCCGGAGTTGGAGATTTTGGATGAACTACTGTGGCAGTGAGACTTACGGATTCACTTCCCTGCAGTTCATATTCAGAACCCGACAACCCGACATACCAAGGTAATTCACTACCATCATCGACGAAGGTGAGTGTTGACTCAACGATCGATGCGTTAGTACTCAGTAAGCCGGTATTTTGCAGGCTAATCTGCCACGTCGTCGAGGTTTGCTCTGCGTCTTGTAACTGTTGGACACGTTGGCTAGAAATGATTGCAACACCTGGTTGTGAGACGTTAATTATCACGTCTTGTCGATTGTTGGTCTCCAAGGTCTCAAGCACTGCATCGGTTTTATCGATAATGAAAGACACCGTATTGGCACCTGAATTTTGCGGGGTCCACGACCAAACCAAGGTGCGTTGACTACCCCCGCCAAGTTCCATAGATTGTGTGTCGATGGTTAAGCCATCAACTTCTAAGGTGACCTCGAAGGCGTCTGATCGGATATTACCAGTGTTCTCAATAACGCAGGTAAGCTGAGTTTCTTGACCGACGCTGGGAATTGCAATATCAATCGAGAAACCGTCATCTGCTGCGACTAAATCTGGTTTCAGATCATTGATACCGTGGCCCATAACAGCAAGGGAAAATGGTTGCCCTCGGCTTCCTCCATGATTCGCATCAATGACGGTTACTGTCCATGTACCAATAACTGCAGAATCAATTAGTACAACCTCAACGTTGTTCAGCGAATCCGCGCTGCCGCCAGTTGTTGATCGCCCATTCGAGAAATCGTTCCCCAAGTAAATAACTCCGTTTGGGTCGGTAACTTCCAGATTCAGATTATTTACTAACTGAGTAGATGACCATGTTGAGGCTGCTTCGTCAGACCATGCCAAGACTGTTTTGAATTGGTCGCCATTCTGGTCAATGTCAAAGGTATATGACTTTGAGTTGCCCGTGGCAGAAAGCAACGATCTATCATCAACCCAAACGCCTTGTCCATCGGGGGGGGCTAAAGAATTCCTCAGATTGACACGCCCCCATCCCTCGTCGTTATTGGGGATATCACGATTGCCAACATCCTCCGCACCGAGAATCAACAGCGCTTTGACCAAGGCACCTTGGGGGGATTCACGCAAGGCAATTTCTTCCAGGTATTCTCGAATCATGGCTGCTGCGCCCGCAGCATTTGGCGTTGCCATCGAGGTTCCAGTGTACTCAAGGTACCAGGTTGACCGCCCCGAGGCCCCCCCGGTATCTGTTGCTTCTTGAGCTCGGCATGACCATACATAGCCACCTGGTGCAAGCACATCAGGCTTTATCCTACCATCATCGAGGGGACCTCTTGAGGAACCCTGCATGATGTAGTCTGGTGCACCTTGGTAACGGTTTTGATGCATCCCGACTGTTACCGCATTTTTGGCGGTTGCTGGTGGGCTTACTGTGTCGGGGTCTGGGCCGTCATTACCAGCCGCAAACAGGATAGTTAGACCTTCTCCGCCTGAGTAATAGCGATCATAGGTATTTGCCCTGTCGTCAACATCTCTACTATCAGAGGAGTATTGGCCGTATCCGCCGTTATTCCCCCATGAATTGGTATGGGTTCTGGCGCCGGCGTTGTATGCCGAATTTATCAAACCGTTTAGCGAAGGGGATTGAAAATTACCGGTGTTGTCGTTTTCCATCGCTTGGAAATACAGTTGAGCTTCTGGGGCAACACCTGCGTAACCGCCTCTAAATCCATCACCAAGAACCGTGCATGAAACGTGAGTTCCATGGCCCGACCAGCGGTCGGCGGTTGAGCCATCATTGATGACGTCGTTATTAGCAACAACTCTACTACCAAAATCGCCATGGTCTTCATCAAGGCCGGAATCTGCAACTGCAACTATCTGTCCCGATCCATCCAGATCGGTAGTGAAGTAGGTTTGCATATTGGTAATCTTCATGTGACTTCTGGCATTATTATTGTGAATTTCAAATACCGGATTTAATCTAATTACGCCGACCGATGGTTGTAGAGCTACGTCAATTATTGCTGAGGTAATTAAATCACCCTCGTAGCGCCCTTCATCCCATTTGATTGTGTTATTAAGCGCTTGATTAACCACTGTTGAGACGTCTTGTTTGAGTTCGTTCAAATCATCACTGAAGGAAATAGTCTGCTCCGGGCCTTGAGTACCATACCATCCCTCTATTCTTATCCGCTCCCCAATCAACGCCGCCTCACTGCCCTCAATCAGTAAGATATCCTGTAAATCAGCCTGCAAAATTAAAGCGACGGGGACTGGGTGGGAGGCGACAATTGAGCTTAAACTGGCCGCCCGTGACAAAGCAGATTCTGTACCTTGTAGAACCAGGCCTGATGGAGGCAGATATTCTCGAATTGCCAGACCAGGTATTTCGTTGACAGCATCTCTCACCTCTAACATGTTAGTTTCATTGGTTGCTAAAACCATGAGCAAATCGTCTCGTGGTTGTAGCCATTCTGCACTGATCGGACGCG
>DAUW01000015.1:4785-17807 GCA_002505355.1 Euryarchaeota archaeon UBA229
TTTGTAAGTACCCAATGCCTCGTGGAAGACATCATCTCGCAGTTCAAAATGAACCCGTTCTATTTGGTTTATGTCATCAATAATTTCAGCATTAGAACTTTGATTGATTGCTATATGTGACGCACTCTGCAGAATAAAGAGAGTAATGAGGAACATTACTATACCCGCAGAGCGCTGACTTTGCATCATAATACCCTAGTTCCGGTGCGTTTTATTGCTTGGGGTATCGTGTGAGATTATACTCAATTTCTATCTTTGAATTCTTCCCATGCCCAATCACCGACATTGTGAGTCACGACCATAAACTGCAAATCACCTTCATGATCGGTATATTTTAAATCGATTGCAATGACATAATTGTCCCAAACGGTATGACCAATTACCAGCATTTCAAGATCATCCCCAGCCACTGACGAATGGGCTGAAATCGCATCGATTTCAATGCTCATTGACTCAAGTACTTCGCCATCTGTCGATTGAAATGTGACCTGTAGATCGACATCAGTTATTTCCCTGCTACCGGTATTGTGTATTTCAGACATGACTAAATGACCGCTGCGCTGCATGTAGAGGGTTTCTACCATCACTGAATCTCGTGGAATAACCCAATACCAAGTGCTGAAGATTGCGCCAAGTAGCAAGAGCAAAACTAAACCAGCAGTTGCTACACGGTTCGGCGTAATCTCTTTTTGCAATTCCTGCACGAATTTGGCTGCGTCTTTTGACGCTTGCAAAATTGCTAATTCTTCGGCAGTCATCTGGGTTGATTCAGTGATTGAATCTTCATGAATTAACAATTCACCCTCATCATTGACAATGTATCCATTCTCTTCTTCAACCATAGACATCAACCCAACATAGCCAATACGCTGGCCACCATAGACGTGACAGGTTCTACCAACAGAACGTGTCTAGTTTCCACATCACCACCGGTTATCGTCCCAATAAGACTCAGATCAGATACCATTCCATTTACCCCAAGCGATGATGACACGGGGATTATACCAGTGAACTGGGTATCTAACATCACAGCTCTGCTATCAAATTCCATGTCGCCAAAGAAATCAACATAATATCCGGGTTGAGTCGTGACCTGTGCGCTTGCTGCAATACGACCAGAGGTGATATCATCAAGTATGATTACTGGATATTCATACGGACCGCGCTTGATGTTAATGACGGCAGATTTCAAGTCTTCACCGATCATTTCTAGACGGTCTACTGTGACACCTGGCTGGACTGGTATTCCTTCTTGCTTCATGTAGAGGCTCTTTACCCCGTCACCGGATGAAGCAACCCGCATGCCCCAATCATTGGTTGGTTCTAATTTGAAGGTTGAAGGTAGGCCTTGAGCAATCATCAACACGTCGCCGCGGAAATCCACGGCCTGACCACTCGCTTCAAGATACAAATCTAGATTTTCTTCATTCGAGGAGTAGTCGAGAGTCATCATTCCTTGAAATGAGGTGTCACTTCGAATGTCGAAGTCATTTGCTGGCACAGCAGACAGTGACATCACGCTGGGTAAATTACGCATGAAGGTCGTTGCTGGATACCAAGAGCCATCGACAAAGCGCATTTGTTGAATCATTAGTTTATCAGCCGAAAATTTACCCTGCGTTCTAAACTCTTCAGGTACGTTCATGGTAATATTGAAAATATCACCAATAGTTGCTGAGAAATCCATTGACTGCGCAACATCGATGAACAGTGCTTCGACTCTTGTCTGTTCAATTCTATCGATGAACGTCGCATAGACTGAATCTAGGTTTGACCCAAAGTCATATGTCATAATGACATTAAACCTCGGAACAATCAAGTCATCCTGGGTGAAAAACACTGCATTAGCACTCACATCGTTCGGCTTAGAGCTATCTAAGCCATTGATTACAAGATCGGTGTCTCTACCCTGAAGGCCGTTGACGACGATACTTATTTGCTCACGAAGGGGTTTCCACTGCTCGAAGAATAAATCAAACTCGTATTGTGGTGTATCGTCGACCATCCTGAAATCATATTCAAGGGAAATTTGACCCGCTGGCAGCTGTGGTAGCCATAGTCGGTTATGCCATGCACGCCTAAATTTCAGCATAATTCCCTCTTCCTCAAGTAAGGTTTCATTCATAGATGCTAGTTCAAAATCAAACACTACACCATCCTCCAAGGCTGTGATTAATTTTTCCGCCTCGGTGATGTTAGAGCGAGTGAATATATCTAACGCTGAGGCCCGTTCTGTATCATCAATCTTGTAATCCTCCAGGATGTCGTTAGCATCCAATATATCCGATTGAGTAAGCAACGGTAGCCTCGATAGATTGTACTGCAAAATTGTTGCCTCATTGACGTTCATCGCAACGCCATGTGCCCATATTGGATCCTCAGCAACAGTACTACCTTTTTGCATGTCGATAGTCAAGTCAAATGCCTCTCCAGTGAGCAAATCAAGTCCCAAGGAGAAATCTTCATCTTCGCCATCTGTGCCAACTAAATCTTTAGTGAAATCATAAATTAAATCGTTGACCGAACTCCCAAAATCAACCAGATCACCAAGGAAGAAGGACAGTGACTCAATACCTTCCCCCTCGTCAAAACTCGGCAATTCTAGGCCTGATGAGTCGACGGTGGAAGGGAAAGCAATGGATATGTTTGATGGCAAGGGCTCCAATATCGCCCGACCGTTCATGCCTAGGAACTCATCTTGGTATGTTGAGTCATCTTCAAACATGATGTAGAATGGCGAAGATTGGCTTCTGACCATTTCTATTTGTGAATTACCTTCCGGCCCGACTGCATCTGGTACTTGCGGTGAGAATCGAGTGATGCTGATGATGTCTGATATTTTCAAACTCATACTAGCCTCTGAACTATCTTGGTCAACCCAGAATCTAAAGTGATCACCATCCATCGTTTTAGGCTCAGTTGCGTTGGTGAGTTGAATTATTATAGAGTCGATTGGTTGATTACCTGTGTAGCCCAAGGTGTCTCCAAGAGTTAGCGAAAAGTCTGATGGGAGCCCGTTTAACTGAATTGAGTTTTGCTGAGCAGGGCTTTTACCGCCATAGGTTATCGATTGAATCGGCTCACTGGCTTGATAATTAACCGCACTCGAGGTTTGAATGATCTTCAAACTGTCTGGGCGGTTAGAGATCATTGCGGATTGAGTTACTGCGGTGGCTTGATCACCTCCACTGTGCTTAATATGGCCGACAAGAATAGACTCACCAGTAGAACCTTTTATCTCGATATCTCTCACATCTGTAGTTGGATCAAACGTTTGGATTACGTCTGATATTCCCGATACTCGCAGACTGATGGCTACCGGGACTAGGGGTTTTATTGGCTCACCATTTCGCCCAATAACCTGGTCAATATTAACATCCTCAGCGAGTAGAATGTGATCTTGGTTAGGCATTATCGGATTATCGCTGCTTGAGAATGACAGTTCGACCAAGCCTATGTCCATCGATTCACGAGGATCACCGGCCAAATTTCCTGTGATTTGGTCAAAGCAGTGAATCTCGAGTGTACCGCCGTCCGAGCCGGTTGTACTGATTATCGAATCGGGTAATGAATTTACAATGTCACCAATATCTAAAACAACTTGAACTACCGTCAACAATGCATTATCGAAGATTTGTGCGATGCTGTTTAGGTTTGGGTTATCATAATTTACCCGATCTACGCCAGTTGGTGAAACTAAGAAACTACCCTCGATTAAAATGGCATTAGGGACATCTTCAATGACGACTTCTAATGATGATCTATCACTCGCTACGCCACCCCTCTCAAATGTTGATTTGTATTCAAGGCGATCGATTGATTCTGTCCCAATAACCGCAATCAGCGTATTTGGTGCATCTGTTGGATTGACTGGAAGGGTCGGGTCATTGACATTTGGCGATGAATCACCAGAGAAATTCTTAATCGCGATAATTAGCGAGAGCCGATCTGGCACCTCACCGGGAAGATTTGCTGAGTTAGGTGCTTCGCCTATCATGGTGAAGATTGAATTGATTTCCTCTTGCGGCATGGTGCCTGATGGCAGCCCATGTATCCAAGCCCTAGCATCCGTGACGTTGCCAAACTCAGAATCGCCGTCTTGAACGTTCGCTCTGTCTTCGTAATAATGCAAATAAACGTCTGAGCCAATATCGGAATAAATTTCTACTGAATCAAATGAGTTCTCACCAAGATTATCATTTCTAATGGTGATATCAACTTCCTCTGGCAACTTGGTATCGCCCATTTCGGGATGGAATCCAGCATCCAAATAACTCATCTCAAGAACTGGCGCCGATGAACCGCCGCCATCGCCATCGAATCGGATATAACCTACGCCGATACCAAACCCGCACTTGTGCTCGTGACTCGGTGCCTCATTATCTGCAACTGGGTCATAGTATAACTCATCCTGACAATCTGTCTGAACATCGGTACCAGGAGCGTTCGGATTTCTTACCTGAACAGAATATGGTGCGGTTATGGATGATAGCGAAAATTCGCTAGAATTGATGTTGCCGATGATTAAGGAAGCTAGGAATGATACCAAATCTTGCGGTGCAACGTTGAATTCGATACGTTCAATTCCGACGCCTAGGGTAAATTCGTGGGGCGGCTGAGTAAATCGCGTGTCGATTACTATAGCATATGACTCTGAGTCATCAAGAGTGATATCGAAGGCTAGTCCTTTCATCAGACTTATCTCGAGGTGCTGTAATGAATCCCATAATGGGTCGGTTTGATCTAGTGCTGTGACTTTCCATTGGAAGGTCGGATTTATCCACAATTTTTCGATTATTGGGATTAATCCTCCACTGGTTTCAACCCCCCATCCATCACCTTGGTTGATAATTCCTTCAATGGTTAAAGCAACAGATAAGTCATCCTCTCCATCGCCATCTATATCGATGTAGTTGGCAAATAAGACTAATTGACCATCAACGATTAGTTCACCAGTAAACGTTCCTTGAGCCCATGCCTCATAGGAAGGACCGTTATCCCTCGACGTGAAATTAACGTACACTGCATAAGTGTTGATTCCGATGGCTAATATGTTGTCTAGGCCGAGATTATTCACTGAAAACAGTGTTTGAAACAAGTTACTAGGGAAGCCTTCTGGTTGCGTAGAAGCATCCATAAGGAATTCGTAGGGTCGAGGGTGGTCTGGTTCAAACACTGAGGAATTGCGCATGGTGATTCCGTCCAAAAATGAGTTCGACACTGCCAGTGGATCGGTTTCAGTGATACCTCTGGCGTTGGCATCAACTTGGGCTAGAGCACCTTGAGCTGCGCTGAGCGCAATGTCTGGTTCACCACCTTGGGTCCTCTCGGCTAGTGTTTCCATCAATGAATCAATTACGTCGAAATCGTCACGAGAAATAGAGGTGTCAGCTGTTGCAGGATAAGAAATGGAAACCATCATCAACATAATCAAGAAAATTGCTGATTTCCGCGGGTCACCAGATTGGGGTAGGCCTGGTCTAACTACCCGCAGCGTGCGCCCATCCATGTCAAATGGTCATATTCAAACTACGATAAACTATCGCCTAGAAGTGTGAGCAAAGTGATAAACAGACAGCAATTTACGTGAATCGCAGCATAAAGTCCTGACCGCACGACGGACAAGCAACTATTGCCTCATCAGCGTCTGGTATCTCGATATTGAATTCGGTTGCACAGTGCGGGCATGAAACCCGCTCAATAACCGAATCTGGCAGCTGCTTATCTTCGATTATGGTGTTTCCTGACTCTTCCTCAATTCGACCAGCTTCAGGCGCTATACCTGACTTGACTTGATGTGGTAATTCTACGCCTCCACTAACTACCTTGGTTAATTTTTCAATAGCCCCTTCGTCAGAATTAGTCTGGATAATTTCTTGGTTCTCCTCTTCGGCAAACATGGCCATCGCGTCTGCTGCAGCAGATTGAGTCCCAGAAGAATACTGCATTGTTTGGTTAGTGAAACTCGGTGATGGTTGAATCGAGGATGGTGGGGCAAAAGCCGCCTGGGATTGCTCCTCTAGTTTATCCTGCGTCCCGTATATTGACTGATACTCTGCATCTTGACTTTGCTGTGCTTTTTGTTCGCTATTTGCAACTTGTTGACCAGATTCTAGGCCAGCCAAAACTGGTGCATCAGCAAAAATCGGAATTTTTCGTCGCTGTTTTACCATTGCAATGTGTTGATGTGCTTCGGTTTCACTGAGGCCTCTTCCCTGAAGTAGTTGCACTGCGATGCTTAGTTGCCATCTTCTAAAGCCAATCATGGCTACAGATATTGTCACAAGCCCTAGAAATAACGCTACCAGAATCAATCCAAGAACACTATCTGTTGGCGCGGCGCCTGCTACTTCAATTGAGAATGCATGTGAATCGGAGTTGCCAGATTGGTCGAAAACCGTTACAACAACATTGCTTCTTCCCGGTTCATTGAATATTACATCGACAGATGAACCAACATAATCTGGATCATCGGTCGCATCTCCGTTCCTATCAGTATCGAGATTTGGGTTCAAGTCCCAGTGGTAAGTCAACTGGTACGACTTGTCATACGAATCACCAGCATCGATGTTCAAACTTATCGCTTTGCCTTCCACAACTGAAACCGGTAGGGCGGCAATCGCTTGAGGCTCTAAAGTAGGAATTGATGAGTCGTCGACAACTACTGTTGCGGTAGATTTAGCTGAATTACCTGAATTATCAGTGACTGTCAGATTAACTAGATAGGTACCGATATTTGGCCAAGCAATACTCACAGAATTGTTGTTATCCGAAAATACTGAACCCCATTCCCACAAACAGCTCGCTACTGCGTCATCATCGGTGCTGGAACTGCAACTAAAGGCTGTATCTTGTAAGATATTAGTTTTCCAGCCGCCACTAAATAATTCAGCACTGCTGCTGATAACTGGGTTAGGGGCCACGACATCAGCAACCAGAATTATGAGATTGCTTGTTGCGATAGATTGGGTTGGCGAAGTTGCAGTAAGGGTGACCGTTTTATCACCAACAGAAGTCCATGAAAAAGATACGTCAAAGCCTTGTGCGTCATCGTCGTTTGTAAAAATCCCGTCTTGATTTGAATCTATTGTGTCATCAAAATCCCAAGATAACGTTGATATCTGGCCGATGCTATTTGGCGAAGCGTTAGCATCGAAAAATAATGTTTCTCCAATGCTTGTTGTGCCATTATTACTAGCATTGATAATTGGCGTTAGAATTGGCGCCAACTCCACCCTGACAGTCAATTTGACGTCAGAATCACCGCTTGCTCCCCCAACCGGATTGTTGGTATTATCGACAATTATCAATAGTTCCTGGGCATCAAGTTCGTCTGGTACAACCCAAGTGTCAGAATCAGATGAAGTTACTGATTGCAGGCTGAGATCTGAGATATATAATTCACCAACCTCACCTGCCAAATATCGGTCATGCATTGTTCTAGTTTGTAAATATACATCGGCCTGTCCGTCGAATGCCCATGCAGTTACAACAAGTGTAGTGCCAGAATCCAATCTTAAGTCATCGCCTGACAGTAAGGTGGCAAAGCTATTGCTCTCGATAGCGATTACATCATGATAAGGTGTCCAGTATGATTCATCGATTTTATCAAAAGAGGCGCCTATCTGACTGGTTGAACCCCCTTGGTCGCCTTGGCCGTTATCGCCATTGTGCGCCAGATTGTCTAACACCATGTAGTAAGTCTTGGGATTTATCGAAGCTGGAACCTTCCAGTGAAAATTGTACGCACCGATGGCGCTTTCCGTGGAAATAATCTGATTATATTGAGTTCGATATGATTGTCCCGCGTCATAAGTAAGAATTTGATTTTGATCGAAGAACAATACGTCAATTGCATCATTAATTATCGATAGACTCACATCATAGACGTCTCCAGGCTGGAGCACACCTAGATTGACCTTGAAACAAACGTTGTCATCAACTGAAATCGAATTTTGTAATTGATTTGTCTCCAATTCTAAACAGTTTGGTCCGGCTCTGCCAGCAGTCTGCGAAGATACCAGTGGCGCCATCAACAGCAAAATTAGGAGACTGGCTACTGCCGTGCAACGCATATTTGGCTGGTAGATACCGCACACTTCAAATGAACGCATCAATGAATCAGACTGTCCACCCTTCAGGACCCCAATATAAATGGCTAATGCGTCCATCATCCTTGACCAATATTCGGTCACCGTCATTGGCCGCAGAAAGCGCGATTGGTGATTTCCCTAGCACACTCTGAGCCTCGTTAATAGAGTCAGTTGTATCTTTGATTCTTGCACCATAATGAGTCAACACCAAATGCTGGGCTCCGCACTCTACAGCCGTTCTTGCAGCGCCTGAGGCTGTGCTGTGTTGGTAATCTTCCGCATGCTGGGTGAAATCGTCGAGAAAGGTCGCTTCGTGAACCAGTAGCGAACAGCCCTCCAATGCAGTTATTCCACTGGCCATTTCAGCAGTATCTCCTGAGATTACCACCGAAAGTGGAGTTGTCCTCTTGCCGCGAAAGTCTTGACTCAGCAGTACTCGGTCATGGTAATCAACATCTTTTCCAGCTGCTAATGCACCTTTTTGTGCCTCAGTCAACTCCAACTGTTCAGCCAAAACGCGGTCAAATTTACCTTGCTTACCATCTGCTGATAACTGCCAAGCACAGGATGGAATTGTATGTTCTGTTGGCAATGCTGTGATCTGATTATGATGCCAACCATCTGGCTGGGGCATTGCAGCCAATTCGATTACCCGTCCGTTATCCAAAAGTTCGATCCAACGGCCCTCTCTCACGGCACCCAAGACCCACCTTACCGGATAGCCTAAGTTGGCGGTAAAAGCACCAAGTTGTTGCCAAAAACGATACTGAATTGCAAGGTCGGAATGGGGTGTATTCTCTGGAAGTGATTGATTATTGAGTAGAGCGTCGATAACAAAATCCGTCGTTGGACCTAATACTAGCAGCGGCTGATGACGGTTATCTAATGCCATCGATTGTAGCCACGGTAAGACTCCCCAAGTGTGGTCCAGGTGCCCATGACTTAAGCACAAAACCCCAACTTTACTTGGTTTTAGATGATACTTCGCGTGTAATTTCATACGCTTTCGCTGTTCGAAAAATCTAGTTTGAAATCCCTCCCCTGCATCGACAACTGCAATACCGTCCTGACAAGAAATTATACTGCCGCTGACCTGCCGAATGCTGCTGGGTCGAGCCGACGCGGTGCCCAGGATGTGAACTTCAATACCCATGTCAAGAGCCTCAATTATTCATTGGGATTGGTGTTGGCGGAAACCATCTCAACAGTACTATGTCATGAACACCTCTAACCCAACGCCAGGGCACAGCAACGTTGATGCCTCCTTCTACCAATTCATGATCGGTTTCCCTTACAAATAAGTGAGTACATCTTATCCCGTCAGTATCAATTACCACATCATAAACTACGCCAAGTTTCTGCCCTGTTGGCAGGTATACCTCCATACCCGCCATCCGAGAGACGTTGTCTTCACCTTGCGTCATGATGTGACCCGTGTAACCCTACGACCTCCACAAAATAAAGCAAACCTCGATTATCACAAAAAAACCTCGGGTATCTTCAACTCTTGCTGCTGTTCATTTTTACTTTAATCACCAGCGTCTTGTGAAGGCTTTTACATGATTTGGTATAACTTTCAATGTGACTAAGAGATACTATCCACTGACGCAAGAACGCACAATCGATGAACGGTTGATTGTCCCTAAAAGCGGAGGAGTTTACCGACTTTGTGGGAGCGGTTTCGCTGGTAAAACCATGCGTCAATATGCTGAAGCATGGACGGCCATGGCGTTGATGAATGGTCAGTATGTCCACTGGATTGATGGCGCCTGTCGGTTTAACCCAGCGCGTGTACTCAGGTGCTTTCCGGAAAGTTTTCCCAATGCGAATTACCTCTTGCATAACTTGTTTGTTGGACGTGGTTTTACAGTTCATCAATTTGCTTCCCTCGTACAAAGAATTACCAGTGAATTAAGCATCACTGCTGCTAAACTAATCGTCGTTGACGGCCCGATTGTGATGCATCTCGACACCCAAGTAAGGGAACGAGAAGCGCGCACTCTACTAACGCGATGCATGGATAAGTTAACTCAAGTCGCCAAGGAAAATGACATTTCGGTGATTGTTATCACTGCGGCTAAAGCACATTCAAAGCGCCATAAAACGCTGCTAGAAATTGTTGATAAGCAGTGTAATCAAAAGTTGTTAGGAAAAAGGCGGCGGCATGGAAGAGCAACGAAAATGTGGTTGGTTCACCAGCCGACCGGGACTTCAGGGTTTCGAGAGCAGTGGTCGGAACAAGAAACTCTACAACAAACCTACAGCCGAATCATACACCAACAACTGTGCTCGAATCATGGTGAAGATATCAATGACCTGATTGTACTGGACTGACACAAGTTTTACTGCTGGAAGTCAAAGAGAGTCATTGCTTTGCTACCCGCAAGAATTTCTTGGTCTGTCCAACCATATGGTGCAAGTATCGCCCAGGCTGCCCTCACAGCCAATTCACGATAATAAACGGTGTCAATTCGAATTCTTGCTGACTGATTAATCTCTTCGAGTAACACTACTCTATCTGCAGGATCTTTACTATCACATCTGACAACTACAAATCTAGCTTTACGACCTGGTGGAATCTCATGTCCCAACGCATTGGCCCTGAGTAAGGCTGAATGAGTCAATGTTGAGACGGTGAACTGCTCAACGGTTTTGGTAACTCGACGAGTAATGACCAAATCTTTGGGAGTAATTTGATGATCATCAAGACGCCCCAATTCCTCGTGTAGTAAATTACAAATCCTATTTTGCACATGCTTACCTGTTACATCAATGCCATCGTGAACGCACTCTACCATGATCTGCAAGGCCATATTTTGCAGGTTGCTGATCCATTTGCATGTAGAGTGTTGTCGTGATTCAATACCTCTAACCTTCAAGCCCTTCTCCCCGTATGCCCAATACTTGGTCAGAGAGCCCGCTCCATGCATTCGGCTAGGCAAAAACCCGATGAAATCGTACAGGTCTTCATACTCCAACGGAATACCAATTTCTTGAGTAACTCGTTCAGCGAACCGCTTGGCAAGCCGTTGTTTTTCCTCCCTAGAGAGGTCTTTGCGATGAATCCACACGCAGTCGACAATTGCGTGCAGCACTGTCCAGCCTTCTTCCTCAGCAATGGCAATAGTTTGCAACAAGATTTCTCTAGCCCAGGCGCAAATCGCCTCGTGCGCTTCTATTCTGCCAAATCGAGCATTTTTGTATCCAGTATATCCAAAACAGGTCACAAGCAGCCATTTCAGGGCGTTCTGTTGTTTGTCAATTGCGTCGCCTTTGAACATCATTTGTCGTTTTAATTGTCGCCGACGCTCGATAATTGGTGCAACGACTCGTCCGAGAAAACCGTGCACTCTACCGCATGTATGCGATGAAAGACCTGGAACTTGTAATGCATAGGAACTGGTGACTGGAAATAATCCGGTCCCCACCCGTTCTTCGAGATGCCGTCGACGGAACTCATCACCAGCTAGGCCGACTTCTAACGGCAAAAAATTTGGCTTAACCCCGGATTCATTCGATGGTTGGCAACAAGCACAATTTAGAGTTTCAGGTGAAATATTCCGTGTAGCAATAATACTGGGAAACAAACTCGCGAAATCAAGTTCAATGACCTCTGTGTAAAGACCAGGTTTGCTGTCTAGATATAGACCTCCACGATCAGCCATCATCAATTCCCAAGCCGTTTTGGTATCCTCTGGTCGATTCTTTTTCCACGGCACTAGAACTCCATCTTCCATTGCAATGCGCATTTGAATAGCGCTGATTACTGAACCCGGAGACAGTCTTGAGATGTCTTGTGGGGACTGTCGCGAGTGCCGTGCTAACTCAAACAATCCGTGTATTCCTCCTTCGCGCACAATGAAACTAGCCCTAATATCGATGTGTAGGCGACCGTGAATAGGAAAGTAACTGTCCTTGCGTATCACTTGTCCGTAAGAATGCACTATCCTCGACATTGTGCGCGGACGTAGTGCGGTGTTTTTCCGGCTCAAAGTGAACATTTGGCCCGAATCCTGGCTGAGTTTCTGTAGCATAGAAAAATGCAGGAAGTCACCTCCATTAGTCACTATGATATCTGGATCGAAGCGCTTGATTTCCGTCTGTAAATCGTGTAGGAATTCGGCTGTAGAGTGGTTATGTAAAATCGTAGATGATTTCACAATTTCACTTTCATAGATGCCGGAATTGAGTGACAGAGTTACCGATTTTAGGTGCGAATTGATAGTATCAAAACCGTCTGCTGAATCGTAATCAAACTCCATCGTCAACTGAGTCAATGCGGGCCATTCATCTAACTGCTTGAGATGAATGAATTGGTCACCAGTCCATTCAACGTATTGGAAAGGTGCAATGTTATATTCAACGAAAAAACGCTGTGCTAAGTGCGCATCAACCGAGTATAATGTATAACGATGAAAATCACCTCTTGATTCAATGTGATTAGCTAACTGGCGAATTTTTCGACTGTCTGCCATATCGACTTCTAAGACATCATGCATTTCGTACTGGTCTAGTGATAATCGACATCGGATAAAACGCATTGCGCCAACTGAAAAACGATTCCTTACCTCAGGATAATCCAACCATCCAGCGAGATTCTGTAGCCGGTAATTGTCCGAATGAATGTGAATTGTTGCACACCATGGAATCACCAACTGCTGGACTCCCAAACCCCTAACAAACAGCCAAACATCCATAGTGACGCCATCATCACCTAACTGTGCATCAATTACCCAGCCTTTCACACAATCAATCCTCACTGGCTAAGCGTTCAATGACTTGCTCCAACTCAGCAATTCGGCTACAGCACTCCAGCAACATTGACAGCAGCATCGGCTTCCATGAGTCATGGGCTGGCAACATACCGCCTGCTGTACGCCGGTTTCTAACCCCGTTAATCAGTCGAGTAAGTGCTTCTCTGTCGGTGGT
>DAUW01000030.1:0-2503 GCA_002505355.1 Euryarchaeota archaeon UBA229
CCCAAAGTAATCGCTGAAATGAACGATTATCAGTTTAAATTAGCTAAAGTGAAGGGCGAATTTGTTTGGCACAATCATAGTGATACCGATGAAGTTTTCATAGTGATTGAAGGCTGTTTGAAGATTGAATTTGCTGAAGAAACCATTGAACTCAATGCTGGTGAAATGTATGTAGTGACAAAGGGCGTGCAACACAAACCCTACGCCGATAAGGAATGCAAAATCATGCTTGTTGAACCAAAGGGAGTAGTAAATACCGGCGAGGCTGACAGTGATCTGACCGCATCCAATGACGTCTGGGTTTAATCATTCCTCGACCGAATTATCATGATTGTAGTTTGCTTTATCCAATAGGTTTGACTCTTTAATGTCCTTGTTTCCTTCAATGTGTTTGGTTACCTTGGCTCCTAACTCTTTCAAATTTTCAGCCTTTTTAATTACGTTTCCTCGTCCTTCAACAAGCCTATTTAATGCTGTATCATAAGCACTTGTTGCTTGTTCTAATTCGAACCCAACCTGTGTGAATGATTCAAGAAATCCTACAATCTTATCGTACAATTTCCCTGACTCTTCTATTAGTTTAATTTGATTATGACTTTGTAATTCACGTTTCCACATTTCTTTGATTAATAACAAAGCAGTAACAATGGTTGCACCAGTAACTACCTTTACATTGACATTGCCTGCTAAATCCATGTAAAGTTCGGGACTTTGCCGCATGGCTGCTCCAAAGGCGCTTTCGAGCGGTACAAACATCAATACAAATTCAACAGAATTTACTGATTCCATATCTTGATATCTAATTGATGCTAGTTTCTTTGCATGTTTTGCTATTGACTCACAATGGTCTTTCATCGCATCTTCTGCTGCTTCTTCGTTTTCGGCGTTAACAAAACGATCCCAGGCCTTTAGAGATACCTTGGAATCTATAATCACTTGACGATTATTTGGTAAATTGACAATGAAGTCTGTTCTCTTACGCTTCCCATCTGCTGATGTTTCTGATAATTGCTTAATGTAGTCCCTTCCTTCAACAAAACCCATGGATTGTAATAGATTTTCTAATACCAACTCTCCCCATGCACCTTGTGCTTGAGCATCAGCCTTCAGAGCGTTAGTTAGTGATTGAGTGTCTTCACTCAATTTGATACCAAGGTTCGCAACAGTACTAATCTCGCTCTTAAGCTTAGTATCACGCTCAATAGACTCTCGTTCGAATCTATTTATGTTCTGATTAAAGTCACTAAGTGTTTTTTTCAATTCGGTAGTAGCACTTTTGAATGAAGATTCTTTTTCTAAGTCGGCTTTTGCCACTGCCTCCTCAAAAGCAGTCTTGGCGAGTAACCGAAATGTATCCTGCATTGATGATTTATACTCTTCAGCGACGGCATCTACATTGGTATTCTTATCTGATAATGTAGTTAATTGAAGGTTTGCATAGCTTAACTTTTGATTCATTATTATGTATACAAAAAATCCAATTATTAATCCAACTGCAAACATCGCGCCATAGTCAGTAATGTCCGCCATAATTTTCTCAAAATGTCAACACTTATTCAATTCTATCCATAGAATAAATCCTAGTCATAACCGCCGGGGAAATATATCATATAGTAATAAATTAGCCATTATTATGTTGACATGCGTTTAGAGTGGCCGGTATACGTCTTTACTGCAGGGATATTTTTTCTGTTTGCTATGGGTGTTCAATTTGTTTCTCTAGGTAAGACCGCTATCGTTGGATTATTCGTGATTTTGACAATACTCTATGCCTGGGTGGCCTGGGTCATGGTCAAGCGAAAGGCAGTGCTTGAGCTTCATAGTTACCAAACATGCTCATCATGTGGTGAACTAACCCCTATTCAAGGCGACTATTGTATGATGTGCGGTGCCGCACAGTCTTAGTCAAATAGTAACAATATCTTGGATAACGTTGAATAAATCACTGCAAACAACGATTTATAGTCTATCCTTGAATAATTCTAAACATGAATCTTAGCAATACAGATCGCGGTATCAGGCTGATATCAGGGGCGTCATTGCTAACGTTTGACTATCTTGCTAGCTCCAGTTGGGAAATAGTCTTCCTAGTGTTTGGACTGTGGGGACTAATTTCCTCGGTGTTTGGTTTCTGCCCGTTTTACTCAGTAATGGGATTCAACACTTGCCCAACTAAAATACCGCAATAGCGGTTTAATGCATCGGTAAAGATATCGCAACCCAGTTGTTGGTGGTGTGAAATCACTTTCCACGGTTCTGGTTGGCCTTTAGAGAAGGACGTAGCTTTTCTGCGCCCTTGCCCTTGTTGTGTAGACCACGACCTCGCTTACCTGCTGAGGTCTTGCCGCGGTAAACTCGGCCTTTGTGAGCCTTGTTGCCGTTAGCGGAACAGAAGACACCTAGTTGCTTATCGTTAATGATAGCAGGGTGGTGGGTATCAATCATAATGACTTCGAAATACTTGTGCTTACCGTCTTGTCCAACCCAGTAAGAGTTCAAGACT
>DAUW01000030.1:2580-13515 GCA_002505355.1 Euryarchaeota archaeon UBA229
CTTTCCACGGTTCTGGTTGGCCTTCAGAGAAGGACGTAGCTTTTCAGCGCCCTTGCCTTTGTTGTGCAGACCACGACCTCGCTTACCGGCAGAGGTTTTTCCACGGTAAACACGGCCCTTGTGAGCCTTGTTGCCGTTAGCGGAACAGAAGACACCTAGTTGCTTATCGTTGATGATGGCAGGGTGATGAGTATCGATCATAATTACTTCGAAATACTTGTGCTTGCCGTCTTGGCCAACCCAGTAAGAGTTCAAGACTTCTAGGTTAGGGAAGTGGCGGGCAACACGCTCTTCAGCGATTCTTTGAGTATTCTTTGCCATGGTAATTTTGGAGATACCAGCCTTTGATGGCTTTCTCTTCATGTGGATCTTGCCCTTTCTTAGTCCACCTCGACGGACTCTGGTTCGAACTAGAACTACGCCTTGCTTGGCTTTGTAACCCATTCTGCGAGCAGCATCTAAGCGAGTAGGGCGGTCAATTTTGCAGTTAACTGGCTCTCTTCTCCACTGTGCCATACGGGCTTGGCGATACATGTGCGGCAGCGCATCCTTAGGTCTCTTCCAAGTTGCACGAACGTGTTGATATAGTCCTTGAGCCATGTTATCACCGCTTCTCAGCACTTGGCCGACAAAACTCCCCTTTATGAGTCTACCTTCGCGATACTGCGCGGATATTTAATCAGGATGGCGTAATTTATGTCCACAATTAATGATAATTTAAAGACAAAGAATAACATCAGCAATATGGTTTTTCAAACTCTTGATTCAATTAATCTGATTTTGTAAAATTATCACCTTGGTTAAACGATGTCATTCTCCGCGAAAAGACCTTGATAAGAGGCGAGAGTTAGCCTTATAACGCGGGGGTGAAGCAGTGAAAACTTTAGGGACACCTAATATAGACTTAACCAAGTTTTTTGAGGCTGCGCCAACCCACGAAATTAACGGCAAAAGCGTTGATGCAAAAACTCTGATAAATAGCGTCAACATGATCTCAATGAAATTAGATTCGGATAATGTCGAACATGTCAAATATTTGACAACCGAAGGCCTAACAAAAAAACAGCGACTCAAATTTCTAAATGATATCAAACAGGAACTTAATGCTGATTTATTTGAATTATCAACTTGTAACAGAGTCCTTTATGTTGGCTTTGATGTAACATCATCCGAGTTAGAATCCAGCGTTTTAAGGACAGCATCGCTAGAATCCGCCCCATTCGAGCACTTCTCAGGCATCGATGTCTGGCGCCATCTAGTCAAGGTCTGTAGCGGACTAGACTCGTTCATACTTGGCGAATTACAAGTCATGTCACAATTCAGAGGTTCAGTTGCATGGCATCGAAAGCACGGACTGTTGAGCGATATAAACGGATCATTCTTTGAACATGTAGTTTCAGCAAATCGGATGATAAGGCGAGAGTTTGGGTTTAACCAAACAACAGAATCTATGCTCAATCTTGCAACCAGTGCGCTTGAAGAGATAGTCCCGAGCAACGAAACAACCTCTTCACTTGTTTTAGGATTCGGTGAAATGGGGTCAAAAGCTGTCCAAGTTCTGCTATCGCTTGGCCAAACCGATATCTCAGTAATTTCACGGTCACCAGAACGGGCAGCACTGCGCAACCCAGATATTGCTGCACAGATTAATTTAATCACTTTTGAAGACTGGAAGTCTAAGCAACTTGCCCCAAATCTAATTATTTCAACAATCCGTAATAACACAGCAACTTACAACGAGTCTAATCCAATACCATCTAAGTCAAAAGCGGTGATTATGGATTTCTCTTGGCCGCCATCAATCGATGTAAGCGGTATTAGTGAGAATCACGAATTGTTTGGAACTGAGTATTGGATTCGAGCATCTCATAGGCTTGGTATTGAGTGGGATTATTCCTCCACAATTGAGAAAAGCGAGGCCATGATTTCCCAAATTCAACAACGGTTCATGGATGCATTAACCGATAAAACACGAGCTAAATTTAGAGCCTTCATGTATCAAACACTCGAAGCATTATCACAGCAATGGGAACAGTCTGAATATGCCTAAGATTCATCAACGCAACTTGGAGCTTTCTCCCGTGAGATTGCTACATGGATTTGCAATCAAAACGGTCCTTTTACTACCGTAGAACTCGATAACATGGTGTTATCCACTGACCGACAAATCAATCCAACGCTTCTTAAGAGGGTGGCTAGTGATGTGAATGAGACGATTATTCGCATCAATGAAAAGTCCACACTCCCGGAGGCTCTGCTTTGACCAAATTAAGAATCGGGACGAGAACCTCTACCCTTGCGATGTGGCAGGCTACCTGTGTTGAAGCAATAATCAACAATATGGGTGTTGAGACCGAGATAGTTGGCATCAATTCAAGTGGTGATAAATCGCTTGGTGGTGACTTAGCTAGTTCTGTTGGACAGTTTATTCATGCCGTAGATGCAGAATTGCTTTCAGGCTCAATTGATATCGCAGTTCATTCTTCCAAAGATGTGCCAGTGACAATCTCCGATGAGTTAACTAATCTAGCCTATCTTGAACGAGGTTACACCAATGACGTGATTATTTTCCGAGATTCAAATGGATATCACAATCTATCCGATTTACTGGCAAACAGGGATGAGTCAACCATAAATCAAGCCCTAGCTGTAGTGCCGAGATCAGGAATGGTCGGAACGGTTTCTGGCAGGAGGCAATCGTTCGTACTTAGCAAGCGACCGGACATCATACCGATTGCCGTAAGAGGCCAGGTTGAAACTCGTCTTAAGCGTCTAAAGGAAGGTAGAGTTGATGCCATAATCCTCGCCGAAGTTGGCTTACAGCGCTTGCATCAAGTCGGCGCTCTAGAGCCGTGGGTATTATCGATGGGCGCGATGCGAATCAATGACGTTGACTGGCCAACAGCACCGGGCCAAGGGGCGATATCAGTGCACTGTCGCATGGGGGATTTGGACAATTTTGCCGATCTTAGAGCCGCATTAAATCACCAGCCAACAGAATCTGATGTAATCAATGAGCGAAAGATTCTGTCAGCAATCGGTGGCGGTTGTCTCTATCCTGCCGGCATAAAGGTGGCCGGCGATACGGTTGCTGCCCAAATCTCGCCAAAGAATTGGCGTGAAATATTCTGCCAGGGCTTGCCTTACGATAGCCAGAGGTATACTGGCAGTCTCTCGGATTACCAGCCGGTTCTCCCAACATCCTCTATTGAACCAAGAGAATTAAACAGTTCAGGGCCAAAGATAATCTCAACATTAAATTCAGATAGACTAGCAAGAATATTACAAAATAATTCAATCAACGTCATCAACCAACCCGTGATAGAACTCGTTGCTAAACCAGAAAAATGGCCAACATCATTCCTCAACGATAACACACCTAGGGCTAATTGGCCCTATCTTGTTCTTACCTCGCCATTTGCGGCAAAATGTGCTGTTGAGGTAGCAGAACACAACCCAGACCTAAAGCGGATTCAATGGCTGGCAATTGGTGAAGGAACTGCCAGAGCCTGCTTTATGCGGGGAGTTACGGTTTCAATATGCGCTCAAGCAAGGAATTCCGTCGAATTAGTCGATTACATAAATCGGATGATAAGTCGAGACATTACTCTCATGATTCCTCGTTCAGACGTTGCCTCCAGTGATTTGGTTGACCAATTAAATTCACTAGGATTTACGACTAAGAGTTGGATTGGATATGAAAATCGGACCAAACAAATACCCGCAATGCCAGTTAGTGATGATGATGTTTTGCTACTATCCTCGCCTTCATCTGCGCGAGCATGGGTAGAAAACTCACTACCCATACCTAAAAATATACTTTGCATGGGGAAGTCATCATTAGCGGAGATTGACTCACTAGGCTATTTTGCTGATTCGACCGTTGAAATACTACAAGGACCAACATCTGAATTCGTTGCAAAGTGGTGGAAGGAAAACCGGGGTGATTAATTGAATATTAGGCCAAGAATCAATCGTTGGACCATATCTAGGCGTAATTTGAATTTCGCCGCTGATATCAAATCCTCACTAGTTCAACCGCATTTTGTGGTTTCAGGTAACGGCGTTAACCAGCCGATTGAAAGCATGCCAGGAATCAACCGACAATCTGTCGATGTGTTGTGTGAAACCATTGCTAGTGATATGGCACTTGGTATAACCGCTCATATGTTGTTTGCAGTTGTAGATCACCACGAGAAAGACTCTACAGCATCCAAAGCCTCACACCCAGACATGCCACTGCAACAAGCAATTGCTCAATTGAAGCAGAAGTATGGTGGAGATATTGTCATTATGACCGATGTATGCTTGTGCACCGCTACCGATCATGGCCATTGTGGAATCGTTCACAATCATGAAATTGACAATGATTTGACAATCCCTGAATTGTGCAAAATAGCCCTGTCACATGCTTCTGCTGGTGCTGACTACGTATCTGCATCAGATATGATGGATGGCAGAGTAAAAGCTATCCGTCACACACTTGAGGAAGCTGGTTTTACCAATACTGGTATACTATCATACTCAGTAAAGTACGCAAGTGCATTCTATGGGCCATTCAGGGATGCAGCATCGTCATCACCGACATTTGGCGATCGCGGTAGTCATCAAATGGACATCCGCTCGGGTTACGATGAAGCAATTCTCGAAGCCGTGTCAGATGAAGGCGAAGGCGCTGACATAATAATGGTTAAACCAGCAATGACCTACCTCGATGTTGTTCGTCAAGTTGCTGACGCAGTAGCACGTCCTGTTGCGGTTTACAATGTCAGCGGAGAATATTCCATGGTCATGTCATCAACATCTGATGAAGAATCGACGGCCAGTTTAGTCAGGGAAATTTTCCATTCCTTCAAAAGGGCCGGCGCCGACATAATAGTGAGTTACCACGCGAGGGCGGCAGTCGCGGGCAATTGGCTAGATTGAGGTGAAGAGATGCAACGTGCTAAATCCAATTCATTGCACAGCGAAGCATTGCATCACTTAGTTGGCGGAGTAAACTCTCCCGTTAGAGCCTTCAAATCTGTACACGGCAATCCAATCTATTTTGATAAGGCATCAGGTGCTATAGTCACAGACGTTGACGGCAATGAATATGTGGATTTCGTCCAATCATGGGGCCCTTTAGTCCACGGTCATTCACATCCAAAAATAATTGACCTAGTTTACCAGAAAATGCAGAATGGAACCTCATTTGGTGCTCCTCACATCGGTGAAATAGAGTTAGCTAAGCGAGTCAAACAGCGCTTCCAATTCATGGACAAAGTTCGATTTGTTTCCTCAGGAACTGAAGCGGTAATGAGCGCAGTAAGACTAGCAAGAGGTTACACAGGTAGAGATTTACTCATTAAGTTCGAGGGCTGTTATCACGGCCACGTAGACTCATTGATGGTTAATTCTGGCAGTGGTCTAGCAACGTTTGGCATTGCTAGCAGTCCGGGGATTCCGCAAGATACAGTTGCCACGACACTTGTCGCACCACTTGATGACGAAGACGCAGTTGAATTTCTGTTTAAGGAACATGGAGATGATATTGCAGCCGTAGTGATCGAACCGCTACCTGCTAACAATGGCTTACTAGTCCAGAGGCACGAGTATCTGGCCAAGTTACGCTCACTGTGCGATGAACATGGTGCTTTACTAATCTTTGATGAGGTCATCAGTGGCTTTAGATTCAAGGATGGCAGTTATGGCGACATCTCCGGAGTTACACCGGATATTACCGCTTTAGGCAAGGTAATTGGCGGTGGCCTACCCGTTGGTGCATACGGTGCTAGAACCGAGATTATGGAGAGCTTATCACCCCTCGGCCCGGTATACCAAGCCGGAACATTATCGGGCAATCCACTTGCTATGGCTGCAGGAATTATGACGCTAGATTTGCTCGATGAAGCAGCATATGACAGACTCGAGGAGTTAGGCCAGTTACTGCAAGATAATGTTGAATCTGTATTGGAAAAGCACGGCAATCCAATGCGACTTGTTAGACGAGGCAGTCTGTTTTGGTTCTCTCCGGGTGCACATTCACCTCCACCAAGAGCGGACATGATTCCAAGCAATGCTGGAGTCTTGTATTCTGACGTTCACCGGGGCTTACTAGACAGAGGCTACATGTTGGCACCATCAGCATATGAAATCGGATTCATTGCAACAGTGCACGATGAGCAACACATTCTTGGTATGGTTGCAGCCCTAGATGAAGTGTTGACTGAGTTGGAGGTATGACCATGAACGGTAAACAAAGAATTGTTGCCGCCCTAAACTTACAACCTGTTGACCGAACTCCTGTTTGGTTCATGCGCCAAGCAGGGCGACACCTACCAGAATATCGCAAAATAGCCGCTGAGCACAACTTTTGGGAGCGTTGTATGGACGTTGATTTGTGTAAAACCATAACCCTTCAGCCACTTGAAAGATATCAAAAAATCGACGCTGCCATCATCTTTAGTGATATATTGACCCCACTGCCTTCGCTAGGCTATGAAGTCGAATATGGTGGTGGAATAAGAATAAGCGATTTCAATCTTGACGATGTTGACGATTGGATAAACTTCAGCGCACGAAAACATGCACCTTGGGCTGCAGACGGCCTACAAGCAGTTGGCGAAGAAATTGGCGATACGACCGCAAGACTAGGCTTCGTCGGTTCACCCTGGACTATCTGTATGTACCTACTATCTGGCGGAACTGGTGACAAAGACTTCCACAATGCGCGTGCTAAAATTTACTCAAATCCAGAACAAGCGAAAGGCATGCTGATGAAAATGGGTGAGATAGTCGGAGACTTACTGGCTGACCAAGTCATTCATGGAGGTGCCGACGGTGTTCAATTGTTCGACACGTGGGCTGGATTATTATCTCCTGAAATATATCGTAAATTTGCTATGCCAGCAACGGCGCGGACGATTGAAGTGTTTCGAGAAAAAGTCGGCAGAGATACTCCAATAATCCACTATGCCAAGGGTTCAGGGCATCTTCACTCAGCAATAAGAGAACTCGATCTCAATGCGATTTCACTCGACTGGCGCGATGATTTAGCTATCAATCGCCAACAATTTGGCAAACAGTTCGCTTTCCAGGGTAATTTAGACCCCTCCTTACTTCACGGGTCAACAGAAATGGCCAAATCCGCTACTCGGAGAGTTCTTGATGCTGCGGGCGATATGCCAGGCCATATTTTCAATCTGGGCCATGGTTTTGCTCCTTCAGCAAGAATTGAATGTGTTGAAACCGTGTTGCGAGAAATTGTTGGTGAATAATGATGCGGCAGAAAATGGCTGACATGGTTCACCGCATTCAAGACGAAATTTGTGATGCGCTTCGAGCAATCGATGGTGTTGATTTCCGTCAAGATGAGTGGACTCGTCCTGAAGGCGGCGGTGGCAGGAGTCGAGTTTTTTCTGGTGGAAAGGTATTCGAAAAGGCAGGTGTGAATGTTAGCGTTGTTCACGGAACTCTAAGCCCTCAGGCCGCTAAAAGCATGGGCGGTGGGCACGAATTAATGGGCGCCGACTTGGATTTCTTTGCCACCGGAGTTAGTCTAGTTCTCCACCCTCACAATCCGATGGCGCCGACAGTTCACGCCAATTACCGTTATTTCGAGCGAGGCGAGGGAAAGAAACCCGGCAGTTGGTGGTTTGGTGGCGGCGCAGACCTTACCCCTAGTTACCTGTTTGAGGAAGACGCAATACATTTTCACCAAGTCCACAAGGATGCATGTGATCGTCATCAGGTGGCCGATTATGGCAGATTTAAGCAATGGTGTGATGACTATTTTTTTATCAAGCATCGCGGTGAAAGAAGAGGCTTAGGTGGAATATTTTTCGATGACATAAATGATGCGAGTAGGGAAGACTGCTTTGCGTTTGTAACTGAATGTGCAGAGTCTTTTTTGTCATCTTACCTGCCAATTTTACATCGTAGAATGGACATGGAATATACTCCCGAGCACAAAGAATGGCAACAAATCCGGCGAGGAAGATATGTTGAATTCAATCTGGTCTATGACCGCGGAACGACCTTTGGACTAACAACCAATGGTAGGATAGAAAGTATCCTTATGTCATTACCCTTAACTGCAAGGTGGGAATACTGTCATGAAGTGGATGAAAACAGTGATGAGGGCAAATTGTTAGCAGTCTTACGTCAACCGAAAGACTGGCTAGCCTAACGAATTGGGATGTTCATATGACTTCACTAGAAGACTGGATAAAGTACGGTGATGAATTACGCCGGCCCTTGCTCGTCAATCCCAAATTAGGGGAATGCGATAGCGTAGTTATTGTTGGTGGAGGCTTATCTGGCATGTGTTGCGCGTATCGCATCGCAACTAAACGACCAAATCTCAAGGTGACTATAATTGAACGTTCAAGTCAGCTTGGTGGAGTTATTGCAACATGGCAGGATGGTGAATGGATTTGTGATTTAGCGGTCAATGCTGCTAGACCTCATCCGGCATTTTGGCGATTAGTGGACGATTTATCCTTGTCTGATAGGTTCACAACATCTAGTCAAAAAGCAAAATCTCGGTGGATTCTATCCGCAGGTAGGACTCACAAATTATCTTGGCGGACATTGTTTAAACTAGGTCCTTTAAAACTGCGAAAGTCACTCAAACAAGCTCGACAAGGAGGGGTCTCTGTTGCTCAATTAATCCCTAATCAGCCGATTGCTGATGCACTGTGTTTAGGTATTGTAAATGACACCGCGGACAATGTAGATGCTGATTTCCTCATGCCTTCATTGACTAAGTTCGGCAATGAGCCGCCGGTAAAAAAATCGAAGTTACGGAAGCTTATTGGACAAACATATCCAATTTTTACCCCCCGTCGTGGTAGCATTGCTTCAATTGAAGGCGGAATGCAAGTAATAATCGACGTCTTAGTTGAGAAATTATCCTTGTTGGACAATGTGACAATCGAATATAATCAGCCCGCTAAGTCACCAGAATCAGTAGCACAACAGTATGCAGTCCCAATAGAATCTGTTGTCTGGGCGGCGCCGGGTTTGCAAGAGAGTTATGCAGAATCACAATTGTCAATCTTTGCTGTAGGTTACAAAAACGAAACAGTTTCTCAAGTAAAAATCGGTTACGGAACCTTGATTCCTGACAACAATATTCCAATTAGCGGGATATTGAATGAGAGCGATATTCATCAATCAAAGCGTAGTCCAACAGGACACCGTCTATTTCGTCTTATGGTGCCCCATAGTCGCTGGGATGGAGATGATCAATCGGTACTTGAGTGTGCAGAATCATTACTAGGCAAAAAGCCGGTATTATTTGCTAAAATTGGTGAGAGGAGCATCCCGCGATATCCTCCGGGGTATATGTCTAGGTTAAGCCAAATTGAGCACGACTGCAGTTATGTTGGATGGTCCGTGAGCGGTGTATCAATTACGCACGTTGTCGCTGAAGCGGAGCGAATTGCTGAACTATTCTAGGCGGCAACAGGGTTGCTGAATTTTTTCGTAATCAGCTTACTAAGCCCTTCAACCCAGTCTTGATTATCATTTAGGCACTTAATTACAATTAATTCTTCACCGCCTAATTCGATGAAGTGTTCTCTAATGCCGATGTCTAATTCTTCTAGTGTCTCTAGTCCATCAGCAAGGAAGGCTGGAGCAACGATAGCGAGTTTCTTGACACCCCGCTTGACTAATTCCTCGACTTTATCCATAGTTGAGGGTTCTAACCACTTTACTGGACCGATCCTACTTTGGAAACTAATCGACCATTGGTCTTCGTTAAGACCCAATAAACCAACTACTGTTTGGGTAGTATTCATGCAGTGATGACCGTAACACAGTGAATTTGCTTCAGACTTAATTGAGCAACAGTCGCTGACTTTCTGACAATGGTTCTTGCTCTTATCGATTCGCTTGACGTGAGATACGGGTAATCCGTGATAAGAGAATAGTAAGTGGGCATCTTTGTCCAGTTGGGATTGTATCGAGTTTGTCAGTGGGATTACATATTCTTCATCGGTATCAAAATGCCCCATCTCGATTATCTTCGGACTCCAATTGATCGATTTCAGTTGTTTGTAAGCATGTTTTAGGGCAGATTCTGTAGTTGCTTGGGCATAGTGTGGAAACATCGGTAGCAATAGTAGTTCATCGACGCCCTTGTCCCGCAACCTCATCAAACCAGATTCAATAGATGGATTGCCATAGCGCATTGCGAAGTCGAATTCGACATCTTCAACCATTTCATTGAGTGACTTGGTGATTCGGTCGGAATATACTCTAAGCGGTGAGCCCTCATCCATCCATATCTTTCGGTATAGAGGAGCGATTTTTTTCGGCCTGACTCTGAGAATGATTCCCCTAACAAGTAACTGTCTAATTATGTAAGGTGCGTCGATAACATCAGGATCTAGGAGAAACTCGCGTAGATAGTTACGCACAGATTTTACTGTTGGTTCATCAGGTGTACCAACGTTGATCAGCAAAACACCTTTCTTTGACATGGTTAATTTGTCTTAACTGGCTTTCTTAATGATTTGTCTTCGACCGCTCATTTCTCTAGTCCATTGATGTGTTTAGTCCAGCGGCTAAGATTCCTCGCCAACCGCCCCACAATGACATGACATCAGTGTAACCCATGTCTTGCAGAGATTTAGCTGCAATAGCACTTCTAAAGCCGCCACCACAATAGAGGATTATTTTCTGCGAATGATCAAATCCTGATTTCTCGATATCGCGCTCAATAACGCCTTTGCCGATATGGATGGCATCAGTTAAATGACCAGCCTCAAATTCGTGATTTTCTCGAACATCGATTACCACTGCGCCAGCCTCAATTAGCTCAGGTAACTCTTCTGCACTACACTCACCAATCTCACTGCGCGCGGCTTCTACGATGGCTAGGAAACGAGGGCTATGCTGTTTCGCCATGGACATGCTAGTGTGGACAGGCTCATGAGGGTAATG
>DAUW01000030.1:13816-14502 GCA_002505355.1 Euryarchaeota archaeon UBA229
GTGGACAGGCTCATGAGGGTAATGCTCTACATCCGACCATGGCCGGGCAGATAACGGGTGCAGATGCAGTTTATCAAGCGCTAATGAAGGGCCAACCAATCGACAGAGTACTTGTCGACCGCGATAAGGATACATCATCGATTAGGGAACTATGTGAACAAAATGACATTCCTCTGGAAGAGGGTTCAACCAATGATTTGTGGCGTATGTCTGCTGCTGGTAATGTCGATGCCCTGGCATTAGTAGGACGTTTTCAAACCGATTCAATTGATGAATTAATGGCCCGGGGCGGAACAATTTGGTTTTTTGATGGAGTTACATATTCGACCAATCTAGGTTTTGCTATTCGAACTGCCGAGGTGAGTGGTGCAGATGGGGTCGTACTAAACGTCGCTAAGACTCACGAAGAGCGGCGAACTATCAGACGGGCAAGCATGCGTGCAGACCGGTTCATTCCAGTGATTTATTCTACCACCGAAGAGATAATTGAGAAAGCTAAAACGCATGGTTTAACTATTGTTGCGGCAGAAGATATCGGCGATAGAGGCCCATGGGATGTGGACCTGAAGAACGACACATTACTCGTTGTTGGCGCAGAGCGAGATGGAGTAAGCCAAGAGACCTTGGAGGCGGCGGATTTCGTAGTAAAACTGCCAATGGACGGATTTGTTCCTTCTTACAACCTA
>DAUW01000117.1 GCA_002505355.1 Euryarchaeota archaeon UBA229
TGGGCATTTCTTTATCTCTTTGGCTATAATTCTAGCAGGGCTATTTATTGCTCAAACTTTTAGCTCACACCGAAAAGTTTAATCTGGGAACAATCAAAGATTAAAAAATGACCTTAATTGGTTAATGCGCGAGCTAAATCCAATTCCAATTTTAACAAATAATTTGCGATTGTCGTTTTTGTTGGAATTCGCTGAATTTCATCTCCGTATATTGAGTGACAGTTTTTTCTGGTCAATGATTGCAGGGCCCAAGTGGCTAGTTGTTACAACTTCTAAAATTAAAATGAATGGCAAAAATGAGCAAAACTGTTATCACAAGCAAAGACGGGCCATTACTAATCATTACTCTAAATCGGCCAGAAAAATTAAATGCATTCAATGTCGAAATGCACACAGCACTTCGTGCAGCGCTTGAAGCAGCAAGAGACGATAAATTATGCCGAGCTGTTTTGTTGACTGGTTCAGGGCGCGGGTTCTGTGCCGGCCAAGATCTTAGCGATCGAGATCCTTCAAAAGGTGAGCTTCCAAACCTTGGGGAAACACTTAACACATTCTTTAATCCTAATGTGCGACTGATCCAAGAAATGCCAAAGCCTGTCGTGGCGGCAATAAATGGCACTGCGGCGGGGGCTGGAGTGAATATAGCCCTCTCGTGCGATATTGTTTTGGCCGCGAGCAGCGCCAAGTTCTTTCAGGCCTTTGCCAAGGTCGGACTGATCCCAGATGCAGGAGGTAGTTGGAGCCTACCGCAACTGATCGGTCCTGCCCGAGCACGTGGGTTTTCAATGCTTTCAGAGCCTCTTAGCGCAACGACAGCCGCAGATTGGGGGATGATTTGGAAAGTAATTGATGATGATAAGCTAATGGCAGAGGCTCATAAAATCGCAATTCAGTTGGCAAACGGCCCAACACTCGGACTTTCGCTTACGAAACAAGCAATCCTTGCTTCCGCAACTAATTCGCTTGATGAACAGCTTGTCCTTGAAGAACAATTACAAGCCCGGGCCGGCGCGTCAAACGACTATCGTGAGGGCGTCACTGCTTTCTTGGAAAAAAGACCGGCTAGATTTACCGGTAGTTAATTGGCAAACCGATAATGGATTTTGATTTAGCAAATTTGCCGGCGAATTTCATCGAAAACCCTTATCCACACTATGCGAAGTTGAGGACCCACTCGCCAGTCTACAATCTACCTAATGGCGGAATATTTTTGCTAGAGCATCAAGATGTACTAAGGGTTTACAAAGACTGGACTGTTTTTTCATCTGACAAAAAAATTGAATTCAAGCCAAAATTTGGTGACTCGCTTCTTTATGAACATCACACCACATCTTTAGTTTTCAATGACGCGCCGCTTCACACGCGGGTTAGACGCGCAATTGCTGGAGCTCTTTCACCGAGAAATACGGCTGGTATAAACAGCTTTGTAGAGACTTTAATCGATAGCCTTATTTCAGATGTCGAGCGGCTACATTTGAATGGGAAAATAATTGATGCAGTGGACGACTTTGCAAAAAAAATTCCCATTACAGTTATTTGTAATCTTTTGGCTATTCCAGTGGATGAACGCGGTGCACTCCAAGATTGGTCAATTGCAATCCTTAGCGCTTTAGAGCCTGAAATTTCCCCTCAGCAATTTGACCTTGGTGAGAGAGCAGTAAAAGATTTCAAAAATTATCTAAATGCTCTGGTCACCCGCCGGCGTTCAAACGATGTTAGTTCAGCTGACGATATAATGGCTAGGCTAATCCGAGAAACCAGCGAGTCTGCTAAGGAGGCAAATCTACTACAAAATGAGCTACTGCATAATTGCATTTTCATCCTGAATGCCGGGCATGAAACAACCACTAACTTAATTTGCTCAGGTATTTGGCTTCTATCACAACGCCCCGATATTATAGTTAAGCTAAATAATGAACCGAAGCTTTGGTCAGCCGCGATAGAAGAAGTCTTGCGTTTGGAAAGTCCAAATCAACTTGGCAATCGACGATCAACCTCCGAATTCAAAATGGGCCAAAGAGTCTGGCCAGCTGGAACCTCCATCACCCTTGGCATTGGGGCAGCCAACCGTGATCCTAAAGTTTTTGATCAACCCAACCAAATTCTTTTAAACAGGCATAATAACCCTCATCTTGCCTTTGCTGACGGAGTGCATGTTTGTGCGGGGAAAGCAATAGCAAGAAACCAAAGTCTGATCGCTCTTTCCAAACTTTTTAAGCGTTGGCCTCGGTTGCAAATTGCTTCAGGTATGCAGCGATCCCAAAGAGTCCGGTTCCGCGGCTTCGATAAACTGCCACTCGACCTTTTGGGCACATCATAGATTGAATTATCACAGCACTAGACTTTGTGAAAAGAAAAATGGAACCTGACCGACGCTGTCGCTTGAGATACTGATAAAAGAGGGCACCTATGGATAAACGTAACCTAATTATCATGGTAAAATGTGAAATCGGGCGCACTTATGATGTGGCGGCGGCACTAGCCGATTTACCCGAAGGACCAACGGTCTACTCTACATCAGGCGACTACGATCTTTTCACGATGTTTCGCCTAAATAATAATGACGACATCGGGTACTACGTCTGCGAAACAATTCAGAGAATTGACGGCGTTCGAGACACAAATACCATCGTTTGCTTTAACCCTTTTACTAAGGACCGTGGCATCTGAGGCGATGACGATTGTTCGTCGAGGCGCTGCCGCGCAACGCCCTTGGCAAGATTGTCGCTGGCGATCTGTGGGCGCTTCTCTTAGCCCCTAATCCATCATCATCGATGGCAGGAACAACGCAATCGACGGTACTACAGCCAGTAGGAGCAAACGGAAAATGTCCGCAACCCAGAAAGGGGTCACACCCTTGAAGATGGTGCCGACCGCCACATCTTTCAGGACGCCTTTCAGAACAAAGACATTCAGCCCAATGGGCGGGGTGATCAGGCTGATCTCGGTCACCACAACGACAAGAATACCGAACCAGATCAAGTCGAAGCCGAGACTAGCCACGAGCGGCGCAAAGATCGGCACGGTCAGCAGGATCATCGACAGCGACTCAAACACGCATCCCAGCACAACA
>DAUW01000050.1 GCA_002505355.1 Euryarchaeota archaeon UBA229
GGCAAACAGTCTACCTAACCTTGCTTCGCCGAGTATATCTCTAACGACTATCCCTACTTCTGTTTCGGTTGATTCGAGAAGTAACCTTCCCCAATGCTCATGCGAATGGAAAGTCGCAAAAACTTTCGGCGTTTCCAACAAATGAGAATACGGTGGGTGTCCTATGTCATGCAGTAGTGCGGCCAATTGGACTAATTCTGCATCATCGTCATCAATCATTCCCGGTTGCACATCTTGAATTAGTTCAGTTAACTTCCTCGCTAGATGGTAGGCACCTAATGAATGAGAAAATCTATTGTGATTTGCGGCTGGAAAAACATACTCACAGGTAGACAGTTGCTGAATGGATCTCAGCCGTTGAAATTCTTTAGTATCGATAATTCGGGCGTGCTGAAACGGCACAAGTATGTCCTTGTGAATCTCATCTCTAATCACTCGCTCCCGCATTCCATCCCCGTAACTCCCTCGGATTAATGTTTAAAAAGGCCGCGCAAGATATGATTATATCTTTCAAACATGACTAAATGTTGATTAGAATACCCAACAACATGGCGGATGTGCTCAAGAGCATAATGAACAAAATTACAGATGATGACCCTGCAACTAGAGGCCAGCAATTGTGGGTAATGTTTACGCTTGCGATTTTTCTTGTTGCCGTACTCAATTACTATGCTATGGTTAGAGAACCAGATATCGTTGAGATGAAAGATTTAATCGAATATAAAAACGAAGTCGTTAAGGTTGAAGGTGAAATTATTTCTTGGCGTGAAGACCCCTGGAATTCAGGCGATTGGGAAACGCATGTGATTGTTAGTGACGGTACTGCTGTTGTCGAAGCAAGGTGGAGTAGACCGGCAGAAATACCACCAATTGGCACAAACGTCGTAATTACTGGAAAGGTAATGGAATTTGAGGGGAATATCTACATGACTGCAGTTGGTTCTGGAGCCATGGAATGGGACGAGGAAGATTTGCCAGATATAGTGCGGTTGTCGATTTTAGATGTCGCTCTTGATCCAGAAAGTTACGTTGACGAAGTGATTACTTTGACTGGCTACATTGGCGAATCAATACCACCTGATGAGATGTTCGTCTCAGCTGATTTACGTGACCACCCGTCGTATGGAAATGCAGAACATCAAATAAAGCTAAACATCCGCTCAAAAGTTGGTAGTTGGATTGAGTCCTCATCAAAGATTCAGGTCACAGGGACTGTGTCCTACAATCAGCGTGACATGAATTGGGTCATGTCGGTTCAGGGTCCTGAGATACTTGTTGACCGAAACCATCCGGTAGAAGTAATCCGATTAAACTGGGGTGAAGAAGCAACTTGGAGTTACCAATCGGGAAATTTGATTAAAATTTCTGGATACATCACTATCGCTGATGAATGGCAACTACGTGGACCGGGTGGTATCCTCATTTGTTTGAAACCCAGTGAAGCCGACATACTAGAGCACAGCAACAGTTCCCTGCACAATACGTTCAAAGAAGTTCAAGGTCGGTTAATGTGGTCAGAAGCAGATTCAAGTTGGTGCGTTGACTCAAGCGAGGGTACCCCTACTGGTAACCTGATTAATTCTGAAGATGTTATTGACTTAATGGCATTACTGTCTGGCGACCCAATTAGACTCATCGATGAACCCGATACCAGGTATACCATTAACGCCTTTGTTCGTTACGCCATCGAACCAAGCGTGCAGGATGTGAGCGGCTGGTTAGTTGACAAGATCGATTATCGAGGCCAGACTAAAATCTACGCTACCTTCCCAGCTCAAACCTCAACTCAATGGATTGAAGCTGGACAAGCCATAACCGCTAATGTTTCCGTCACTTGGGACGACACAAATATGGCCATTCGACTGCAAATCCATGATTATCAGTTGGGTGATGTACCTGAGCCAAAAAACCTCATTTGGGACGAGGGGGCATCACAATGGGGATATTCGCGCAACCAGGTAGTGAACATCCCCGGTATTGCTATGCAAGATGACGATGGTGATTGGTGGTTACAGAGAGACGGGACAAACCAAAGCATCAGATTATCCCCCAACAACAATTCCATAATCGGCACCGACAGCGTGCATTCTGGTTACTCACATACGTGGAACGGACGATTAATGGAAGTACAAGACCCTGAACTAGTCGCTACAGTATATCACCTGATTAATGCTGACGTAGTTGATACCGACAGTGATGGACTGTCAGATAATCTAGAGTCACTGTACGGCACCAATCCTTACAATGCTGACACTGATGGCGACGGACAAAACGATCGTGATGATAACGACACATACCCTGATTATTGAGGATTGACCATGTTGGAAGCCTATTTTCTTGACCTCGGTTGGTTACTTTTTGCCCTGTTTTTCGGGGTTGCTATGGGCTCGCTAACCGGACTTATTCCCGGCTTCCACGTTAACAATGTTGCATTAATACTGCTTGCGCTGTCGCCGGTATTTCTCAGTTGGGGCATACCTCTATCAGCCGTAGCAGCGATAATTGTCTCCACTGGAACGGTTCATACATTTCTCAACTACATACCTTCAGCGTTGCTAGGTGCGCCCGATGGTGATACTGCCCTATCCCTACTACCAGGTCACAGAATGTTGCTCTCAGGAAATGCACCTCGTGGTGTCGCATGGTCCGCCCGAGGTTCTCAACTAGGATTATTTCTATCACTTCCGCTAATCATCGTGGCACGAATCGCTTTTGGCGACGAATTAGGCTGGTATGATTACCTAAGGAATATAATTTTCTTTTTGCTGTTGGGAATCTCATTTTTACTATTAGCCACCGAAACCACTCGATTGGACTGGCCAAAATGGATCCAACGCTTGTCGCTAAACAAATTAGCAACGGATTCTAGGCTCGCCGGGTTTTTGGCCGCAACCGGATTTTTCTTATTATCAGGATTTTACGGGTGGGCGGTATTCAGCCTCCCCGCCCGTTCACCGGTAGGAATTCCAGATGCTAGTCTACTTCTACCCAGCCTAGCAGGGCTGTTTGGAATTGCTAACCTGTTAGACATATATGCCACAACATCACACATTCCTCCCCAGAACGAAGATTGGACATTACCTCCTGCCAAGCCCCTAATTGTTCCCTGTTTTTGGTCCGGTGTCGCAGGAGCGTCAATGGGAGTGTTGCCGGGCATGACTGCCTCACAAGCCACTGTGTTGGTGATGGGTGGCAGAAACGTTGCAGCAAAAGTGCAAGGGAAGGAAGGCTATGGTATGGATTGGGAAACTCGCAGACTCACCGAGATGACTGATGAGGAACTTCTAGAAATTGCGCTATCCGAAGCCGAGGGTGGTGTCGAGGGACCACAAACAAAACAAGATTTGGAAGTGATTGCCATTTTGTCGGCAGTGAACACTGCGGTTACAGTGATGGTTCTCGGCTTCTTGTACATAATCGGAAGGTCACGTTCTGGCGCCACACTCGCTCTCAAAATGATGTATCCTATTGATACCTGGTCTTCAGCAGAACCGACCGCTGATTTTGTTCGCTTGGTTGCCGTCACCGTGGCAGCAGGTCTAATGGCTATGCCGATTATGCGTGTCGTCGGCAAAGGTATGTTACGACTTCACGCAGCAATTCCACTGCAACAAATGGTGATGGGGGTCATTATTTTCGTTAGTGCATTAGTATGGTTCACGACCGGTTTCATCGGCATTGGTGTGCTTATAATCGGCACGATACTTGGACTAATTCCTCCGAGGGTTGGGATTCGTCGAAGTCACGGCATGGGAATTATAATTGTACCAATTATGATATACACATTTTCACAAGCCCAGGATGCCTTCGGTTTCCTATGATATCAAAAATAACTTATGACAAACAGTACCAGAATACCATGGAGAGGAGTGAATGATACCGAGAAAATACCCTATTATTTTGATTGCTATTATGTTAAGTTCCTATGTCGCCCCGGTATTGGATAATACTACTCTGGCCAATGACAATAGCGCAACAATGGTTTCCAGTCGGTCAACTGGATGTTCTGGTGACGTTTGCATCACTGAGGTATTAGTAAATGCCTTTGGTGCGGAAACTGGCGCAGTCGGCCCAGCAGATTGGACCACCGGTGAATGGGTTGAGATTTACAATGCTGGAACATCAACTGTTGACCTATCAACTTGGTCCTTGGAAGACCATTACAGCAGACCGCTTAGTATGACTACGAATCATGTTGTATACCCCACAGCTGCTAGCAGCCTGAACGTCAATCCAGGTGACTATATTGTGTTGGCACGTAACGGCGATGGCGGTTCATGTGGTTTTTGCCTTAAAAATTCCAACGGCATGGTTAATTTGACAGACCCCACTGGCAGTATTGTCCACACAATTACCTGGACCTCATCACCCACAGAAGGTACATCCTTGATTGAAGACCCGAACAATCCAACAGCCGATTGGATTGAGTCACCCACATTGTCACCTGGTGAGGCGAATCAAGGTGGCACTGCTGTTGGTCCAGTGTATTTTCCTGGCGACCTCATAGTCAATGAGGTAATGGCTGATGCATTTCCAAGTTTTGACAACGCAACTTATCCCGGCGGTGAGTGGGTTGAGGTACTTAACCAAGGCAACACGGAAATCGATTTGACTGGTTATTACTTATCTGATGCTGCCGGCAACATCATTGAATTTGACCAAGATCACTTAATCGGTTTTTCGGACGAGGCCAGTTCTATGATGATTGATGCTGGTTCGACAAGAATTGTGGCAGTTAACGGTTCTACCAATAGCGGTGTGCTGAATAATGCTGTGGAAAAACTACGAATTCATTGGCCTAACGGGACCATTGCAGATGAGGTAAATTGGACAACAAATGAACCCGGATTTTCACTTTCAAGGATTACGGGAGATGATGGGATGTACATCTCTGCTTATCCAACCATCAATGTAACCAACATAGCAAGAATGGAAAATCTACCAACCATGAGCGCCAATGTTTTCATCACAGAGTATCTTTCCTCAACTAATTCAACTGGAAACTTCCCTAATGGCAAATGGATTGAGATAGTCAATAACGGAACCAGCATGATCGACGTTGCCGGTTGGACAATAACTAACGGCAAAGGAGACGTTTTGTTCCTAGACCCTGGTTCTATGGTGTTTAATCAGACCCACACTGGAATTACTGAAGTCAACAGCGGAGAGCGTCGGTTAATTGGCATGTCTAATAGTTTTGATTTACATGATTACTACGAGCACCTCGTACTGAAAGATAACGCTGGCGTTACGATTGATTCAGCGTGGCATAGTAACTACTTTGGAGATAATGTTTCAATGGTGAGGAATTATGACTCGCTGGGCTCTGCGTGGATTCCGTCGAACTGGCTTACACCTGGCGAACCCGAACCCGGCACTGAACCATACATGACTTATGATGTCCAGTTCACTGAAATCCTGCCAGATAGTGTTGGGTCTGATACCCAATCATGGCCTTTGGGCGAATGGCTTGAATTGTTTAACAACGACACCGAACCAGTCGACTTAACAGGATGGAAACTCAAAGCCTCGAATAGCCGTAGTTTTACCATTGGTGCGTACAATCTTCCGCTGCAATTAGACGCAATAATCCAGCCGGGTAATGTTGCGCTTGTTGCCCTTAATGGAACAAACTCATTTTACCTTAAACAGACCACCGACATCATTACCCTTACAGATGCGAACTCCGGAATTGTCGATACTGTAGGATGGAACCATTCATCGGAGAACATGTCTTTGATTCCCCCGGGCACAAGTCACTCAGGATACACAACTGCCACACCCTCAGGCATCACTGGGTGGGTCGAACCAGCGTGGCCAACTCCGGGACAAATAAATCCGGTTTGGCCGGAATATACCGGTTCAGATGATGTGATCGTCACTGAGTATGTCGGTTGGTGCGATAATGATGACACTAACTACAATGATTGGATTGAGTTGTATAACAATGGAACTACTCCTGTCGACCTAGTAAGATGGCGAGTCGACACGGATAATAAGCGATTTTTTATTACCAAACTCGCTGAGTTAAATCTATCAAATAACTACGATATCAGGGACAACCATTCCCTGAGTACGGTGCTGAACCCTGGTGAATATACGTTAATCAGCCTGCCGCGTTCTGTGCTTATGCCAATCGATCAACTAAGTCTCTTCGACCCAGATGGAAACTTGGTTTCCTCTGCCGATAGTCATGGTGAGGGATTGACTCCCAACAGTTGTGAATCTTGGATTTCTGACGACGGTGTTAACTGGTTTGTCGGTGCTTACCCAACCCCGGGTGAAGCCAACATACAGGCCACCGATTTTGCGACGGCTCAAGACATCATCATAACTAGAGTATCTCCATATTCAAACGAATTTATCCAAATAAAAAATATCGGCTTGAAAGATGCATTTCTCAATGGATGGACTATCAATATCAATGATGGAACATTGTATGAATGTACAATTATCAGTAGTACATTTTTCCCGCCAAGTAGTAATATTGTGCTGGCCGATGACCGTGACATAACCGATAGTGATGGAATGGCAGAATTAATCGCCCAAGATACAAGCTTACTACTAGAAGACGCACCGAGTTACCTAAATTTTGGTGATATTGGGTGCTCTGGCTTATACCTACCAGATTCTGGTGTTGCGATATCGCTTAAAGATTCCAACGGCGAACTTTCTGACACTTTTGTTTATGATAGTGGTCCAGCTAGTCAGTCTGGTTGGGCCAGTGAGGCTGTGTCAATCCCATCTTCGAGTGTATCGAGCGACGAATTTGTCTATGTGCGTGGTGATGGATGCGAATTCCTACCAGATACTAACACCGCCATGGATTGGCAATATCAATGGTCAATAACAGGCGCCATCGGGACTATTTGTCTACAGTCTGAGTTTGCCGAAGCCGAAGCTTTGGTGGTGCCTATAATTGGCCCAGACCACGGTTTGCTCGAACTCAAACAATTTATCGACGAGAGTCAAACTAGTCTTAGAATACAACTATATCAATTACAAGATTCATACTTAGTCCAAGCGCTTCTCGATGCTCTGAACAGAGGGGTAACGGTAGAATTAATGTTAGACCCCGGGTGCTACAACTGCAACATCTGGTCACAAACCGACCTGCAATACAAAAATGATTTCGCTTTCGTATTAATTGCCGCTGGAGCAACTGTGTATGAGTTCAATACTAATGGCAATGAACCTTACTTGTATCTACATAGTAAGGTAGTGGTAAGAGATTCTAGCAGCATATGGATTTCCTCGGGTAATTGGAAGTCTTCCTCAGTACCAGCACCTAATGTACGTGGTAACGTAGAATGGAGCATAATAATAGAGAATACCGAACTTGCTTTGATGGTTGACCAGCAATTCAGCCTAGACATACATTGGGCGGAACTGATGTCACTGAATGACTATGATGAATATGTCTTTTACTCTCCTGACACCATTGGTGGGGGTGGAGTACAATCTACAGTGCAAGCCAGTATCGCTGGAGAACTACTGACATGTCCGGAAAACTGTGTTACTAAAATTACAGACTTTATTCGCTCAGCTGATAGCGAAGTATTACTCTCACAGCAGACTTTAGATATCGATTGGTCATATGGTTGGGGTGACGAAAACCCAATAATTTCCGCACTCCACGAGGTTGCCAGTAATGGTGTTGCGGTCCATTTGATTATCAATGGTGCATACCTCGATGATGACGATCAAGAAGTTGTTGATTTGTTTAATGAGGTGTGGAATGGGACGGAGGGACTTGACACCTCTGCTATCGTGATGAGTGAGGATGATGATGTCTCAAAACTGCATAATAAAGGAATTATCGTGGATGGTGAGAGCGTGCTTGTGTCTTCGATAAATATGGGCAGTTCAGCAATGAACCGCAATCGAGAGATGGGAGTAATCATACATTCACCACTGATTAGTGGATATTACCTAGACGCTTGGCACGAGGATTGGAACCGGCTGGATAATGTCACAGACTCAGACCAGGATTCACTGACCGACAAATGGGAAGTCGCTAATGGGCTCAATAGAACCAAGCGGATAATGCCATCCGGCATTACAGAAGATATGTACGACTCCGATGGTGATGGAGTCAATAACACAGATGAGGAAAAACAAGGTGGCCACCCGTTACTTGCTGATACAGATGGCGATTGCGCCATTGACTCAATTGAGATTGCTTGGGCGCAGCGCAGCGCTATGGACGTAAATGTTGCTAATATCGCAATCTACGACGCGCTCAATTTAGCCGATGCTGACGGCGACGGGCTCAAAGACACCGACGTGTTTGGCTGTGACCTAGCATCTGAGGAGGATGTGGTTGAGCCTGTTGACAATCAAACAACCGACCCAGATGCGGATGATGATGCAGATGGGATTGTCAATCAGTACGATTTATGTCCGGATACTGCGCCAGGCGGACTTACAGATTTAGACGGGTGTTCTAGTGATCAACTAACCGAAAAAGCCGATGCAAGTGATGGTGAAAAAGATACCACTGGTTCTAACACCATGCTCATTGTTATGCTCATTGCCGCAATTTTTACCGCAGGCGCATTCTTGATACTCAAACAACTTGAGAACAAAGCAGTCGACGCCAAAGACTTAGTTAGTATCGAAGAGCAAGAAATGATGCTTATGGATGATTTTGAATCTACGAACGCTGAGGAATGGTCAATGCCCGTACTGGACGGCAGCGCTGATACTGGTAAACCTACACCATCAATTTCAAATGAAGATTTAGCCAAATTCCCTGGATGGGGTGAAGACGTTGTACAACGATACCTAGACAGTGGATGGACCATAGAGCAACTCTCTGCATATTATCAAGAACAGTTACAAGACAACCAATAATATCGCAAGATTGACAAAGGACTTTGTCTTAGCGTGGATGATAATGATGCGCTATACTACGAGTAACCCTGTCATGACGCAAAACTTTTGGTCGAATATTCAAGGTCAGAATACCATGACTTTCCAAGGCACAATTGGAAAGCTAGCCTACCTACTTGGAGTAGTGACACTGGTTGGATTGGCTTCTGCATATGTTGCTTTAGACGCCTTGGCCGCAGGCAATACAGGAGTTATCAACGGGATGACATGGGGTGGCTTATTCGGCGGAATTCTTGTCGCCGTCATATTGATGCTGATGAGGCCTGAAAACCCTGCAGCACTTATGACCATCTACGCCGTCATGCAAGGCATGTTTGTTGGTTCAGTATCATTGTTATTTGAGATATTTTACACTGGTATCATAATTCAAGCAGCCTTTGGAACATTGTTCATAACTGGCAGTATGTTGTTCATCTATTCTTCGAGAATAATTCGCCCAACGCCAACGTTCAACAAGGTAATTGGTAGTTTGGTATTCTCGATAATGATGCTTTACATGGTTTCGATTGTATTCTACTTCTTCACCCCGTTCCAAATACCGTTCCTACACTCCTCTGGGCCAATAGGCATTGGAATAACGGTGTTCATTCTCTGTATCGCAGCACTTAGTTTAATCTCAGACTTTGGCTTTATCGAGTCTGGAGTGAAGTGGAACGCGCCAAAGAACGCTGAATGGTGGGGCGCATTTGGGGTACTCGTTACAATCATCTGGATATACATCGAAATGATTAGACTCCTGTCAAAAATTCGTGACTAAGTAATTCCTGCTCTACAGCCATAAACCAGCGCAGAATTGATACGCTAATGGTGGCAGCACGCAACCATGAGTCGCAGCATTCCGATAGTTGATTTTGCTGATTTTACCTCAGGTAATAAACAGCGGCAGGAGAAGTTTGTCCAGTCTGTTGGGGACTCACTCAAAGACATCGGTTTTTTCGCTTTGAAAAACCACGGTATCCCACTTGCACTGATTAAGCAGTCATATGACAAAGGGGATGCGTTTTTTGGTCTCTCCGAAGCACAAAAGATGAATTATGCTCGACGTGAAATTTCCCACCAACGCGGCTATACCGCATTTGGCGTCGAGCACGCTAAGGATAATCCAGCGCCAGATTTGAAGGAGTTTTGGCAAACTGGACGTACTCACAAACCTAATGAAAATCCGTCATATCCTGCCAATATTTGGCCTGATGATGTGATTCCTGAATTTAGGAAAATTATTGATGATCTCTACAACAAAATGGAAAGTCTGTCCTGCGATTTGCTATCTGCTTGTAGCCTTTATCTTGGCAAACCTGCAGATTGGTTGGTTGAAATGACCAACGATGGCAATACCATCATGCGCATCATTCACTATCCGCCATTGGGTGATAGTGTGCCTAAGGGAGCTGTGAGGTCGGCTGCCCATGAGGATATCAATTTCATTACACTGTTAGTTACCGCCACTGCAGACGGCCTGGAAGTTATGGACCATGATGGAACTTGGATTAAAGTCGAGGGTGATGAGCGTTACATAATCGTTGATTCTGGTGATATGATTCAAAACCTGACTAATGGCTTATTCAAGTCAACAACCCATCGTGTAGTTAACCCTTCAGCAAATTCAGTGAGGCGTTTTTCCATGCCAATGTTCGTTCACCCCCGCAACTCTATTGATTTGACACCAAGGCCTGAATTCATTGCAATTACTAGCGGAAGTCCTGATTATCAGTCAATATCTGCAGGAGAATATTTGCATCAGCGCCTTGTAGAAATAGGATTGGCTGAAGATTAGGCTGATAGTATGAACTCTGACGACGTTGAGATATTGGTCAGTCAAGTCACTAATTCAACTAAAATGGATGCAAATCTGCTTCAGCAATTCATCGAATCAGTGGCATCTCACAAAATTGAATTGGGAGCCGTAGAAAAGTGGCTAAGAGCAGTGCATGCCAACGGCATAAGTGTTGAGGAAACCAGCCAACTGACCAAAGGTATGATGCACTCGGGAGAGGTAATTTCATGGCTAGATAATTCTTTGGTAGTTGACAAACATAGTACCGGTGGAGTTGGTGATAAAATGTCGCTGATGCTGGCACCAATTCTGGCAGCCTGTGGTTTGAAGGTACCAATGCTGGCGGGCAGAGGATTGGGTCACACTGGCGGTACAATTGATAAATTGGAATCGATACCTGGATTCAACTGTTCACTCAGCCCGGTTGAAATGAAAAAACAGGTTGAAGAAATCAGTTGCTGTATTGCAGCTCAAAATGATGCGATAGCCCCAGCTGACGGTTTGCTATACGCTATTCGCGATGTAACCGACACAATTGATAGTCTCCCATTGATCACCGCTTCGATCATATCCAAGAAGGCTGCTGAAGGACTTGGTGCCTTAGTTCTAGATGTCAAGTGTGGCGCAGCCGCCTTTATGCAACGCCAATCAGATGCCGAAGACTTAGCGAAATCAATGGTTGGGGCTGCGAAACGACTTGGAATCAATACTGTAGCACAAATTACTCAAATGGATTATCCAATCGGGCGTTTTGTTGGTAATAGCTTAGAGGTGCTTGGTTCAATCAAAGTCTTGCAAAATAACGGCTCAGCTGACACACTAGAGATTGTCAGTTTCCAATGCCAAGAACTTCTAGTCATGACCAAACTTGCTGATTCTCCCGAATTGGCTAGGGAAATGATTAGCGGTGTGCTTGCTGACGGAACTGCGCTCGAAAAATTCAAACAAATGTGTGTTTATCAAGGAGTTAGACCAGATATTGCTCAGCAACTGGTTCAAGAGCCAGAGATTGTACTGCCTCAGAGTGCTATGGTTACCGAGATAAAGTCTGAAGAATCTGGCTATGTCAGTGAAATTGATGCAATGGCGTTGGCAGTAATTGCGCGCCGTCACGGCGCCGGTCGATTCGCCATAGATGACTCTATAATCCCGGAAATCGGTTTTGAAATATTGCCAAACAGGGGCGATTACATCTCAGAGGGAGAAGTTTGGCTGGCGTTTCACCACAATGATGATATCGATGAGGATACAATGATTGAACTCAATCAGGCCATCCATCTGTCGGGTAAACCAATCCAACAAACTGGTCGGCTAATCAGTAAAATATCCTGACAGAAAATCTCCGAATTGCTCATAAAGGAGAGGTTGTTCGCAAGCGTTGCCGATTTAGCTTAGTTGGTGGAGCGTGGGACTGTTAATCCCAAGGTCATGGGTTCGAGCCCCATAATCGGCGCCACACAAAAAACGCTGCCTACAAATTCACATCGGATTTTTTTGAGTGATATAGAAAACAACTTATTTTGCGTTATTCGAGCCGAATAGATACTTTCTAAGGAAGGAGTTGTTGACCAAGCCATCAAAAAATGAGAATATTACATTATCAAATAATTTGATTGCCATAAATGAGGAAACCAGGATTAACCCAAATTCAATCCACTCATCTGTCCCCATAATTAGGGCTATAATTCCTGACAAAATACATGCCAGGCTGAAGTCTTGGACAACGACTATTGCAGTCCAAGCGCGTCGTCTCGCCCTTTGTTCCACTTGACGTATTATGAGTTATCACGTAAATTAATCATTTGTTGCGTAAGTAGTCCTCACCATACCATGACCATTGCTCCATAGTCCAACCTGGGGGCAGTCCTTCTTCTGGTATTGGTGGGCCTTGTGGGGGTGGTTGCGACTGTGGGGCGGTCTCGATGATCGGCAAAACTTGCTGCATAGGCAATGGTTGCGTTGCAATAGGATTCATGAGAAAATTATCCATTGCGATTTGGCTACTGTCAGATTTAGGTTTTCTACGAATCACAAACAAGATTATTGACATAATGCCGAGTAAGACTGCACCTACGGTTATTTCTGCAACTAAACTGCTTGTTTTATCTGCGGTGGGAAGCACAGTTCGAGTAGCGTCTTGTGGATATGCATCGAGATTGTCACCAACCCCGTCGCCATCAGTGTCTAGCGTTTCCGATGCGTCGAGTGGGAAGGCATCTAATTGGTCATCTAAGCCATCACCATCCGAATCCAAACAACCGTAGCGCTGTATGGTAGAATTACCAAACACTGTTGGGCATGAATCTGGAAGGAGTCCGTCCTGTGCGTCGCCGTAACCGTCGCCATCTTGGTCAGACCACTGGGAATTATCGTCAACGAATGCATAAGCAGCGTCAGACCAGCCATCTCCATCGCTGTCTCGACAGCCGAATATATCCGCTGTCGAGGTGCCGAATGTTTCAGGACATGAGTCCGGTTGATAGCCTTCAGGATTATCTCCAAACCCATCTCCATCACCGTCGAAATGCTGCGTGTTGTCTTCAGGGAATGCATCACCGCCTAGGTTTGTACTCCACGAAGAGTCAGGGTCTGAGTAACCATCACCATCACTGTCCAGGCAGCCCTTGCGGTCTATCGTAGAACTGCCGGCCACTTCAGGACAATAATCACCGTCTGTGCAACGTAATTCATCGCCAAATCCATCGGTATCGGTATCGGACCATTGACTTGGGTCAAGTGGGAATTCATCTGTTGTATCTGAATAACCATCGTAGTCAGTGTCCAAACAGCCGACTAGACCATTGGAGCTTGCACCACTTTCCAAAGGACAGTCATCACCAGTATCAAAATAACCGTCATTGTCATCATCTGCGTCTTCGGTTGCATCCTCACAACCATCGGCGTCATTATCTGTTTGCGAATTTGAGACAAAACCTAGTCTAGAAAGCGGACATAAGTCTACAGACATCGTTGACACTTGACAATTTTCGTTGAAATTACCGGCATCACAGATTCCGTCATTATCATCATCGAGATCTTCTGTCTCGTCTCGGCAACCGTCGCCATCGTAATCTGTTCTTGCTCTAGAGGCCCAGCCAATTTCACCAATTTTGCATGTATCAGCAGCATCTTTTACCCCATCATTATCATCATCATCATCTTCTGAAGTATCATCTATTTGTTCAACATGTTT
>DAUW01000027.1:0-14335 GCA_002505355.1 Euryarchaeota archaeon UBA229
GCTTTGACATTTTCTGGAATGTTGATATCTAAGACCGGTGCGCCATTAACCACTATGTTAGTGCTAATCTCATCCGACCCCCCGCCGCTATTTTCAACGGTGAGGGTCACGGTGTATACGCCAAATCTCTCATATGTATAAGAGGTGAAGCCAATAACCGTCTCAGCAGTCCTACCGTCACCAAAATTCCACTTAAATCCAGTAATAACGCCTTCTACAGGTTCAGAATCGCGGCCATCTAAGGTTACTGTCTCGCCTTCTTGGATAAATAATGGATATGCTTGAAGCGTTGCTCTTGGGTTTACTGTGGTTTCGAAAGCAACACAGCCAGCAAGTAAGACCGACATTAACATCAGCGACGACAGGAACATAGATTTCGCTTTGCGCCCAATCGTCATATTTTCCCCGAAATTCCTCCCCCTTCTAATAGTATGCATTACTCCGCCACACAATGCATCAAAAAATCGACCTGGTTACAGATGCCGTTAGAAGGTAACTTCCTCCGGTACATCGCCAATGATTTCCGCTTCTTTGAGGTGTTCGACAATATCATCCAGCGATTCGTGGTTTACCACATTAATCTCGCTGTAATTTGACATAACTGCTTCATCAACAGTTAGCTGCCCGACTTCTACTTCCCCAACGTCATATTCGGAAACTAAAACCGGCTCGATACTGATCTCTGTGTCGACATCTTCGTTGACTAAATCGTTGATGACCTGACTCTTTATTTCATCAGCAAGCGCAAGAAATTGGGCCTGTTCATTTGCAATTTCAACCTCTGCATCGGGCGAGTCCTGTGGCTCGTTTGTTGACTTGCCATCAAACAACTCACGAAGTTTGTCCTTGATGCCCATGAAGTGTTCGGTATCCTGTTATCATTCTAATTTTACCGCTGCTTGCTCATAGTGATGTTCAATAGGTGGGAACAATTGCTCTGCCGCATGGGTCATGAATTTCTAGCAGGTGAGTCTGTACTGGCATTTGACCTTGAAACAACGGGTATCTCTACCAATAATGACCGGATTGTCCAAATTGCGCTCGTTGGTTCGAACTCGCTTGGCGAAACGGTGCATTATGAGACGCTGATTAATCCGCGCAGACCCATTCCACCTGGAGCAAGTGGAGTACACGGAATCTTTGATAGTGATGTTAGAGGACAAAAAGACTTCCAGTTCCACGCTGAGCAAATTCATGACTTAATTGAAAATTCTGTTATCGTTGGCCACAACATCAGAAAATTTGACATGCCATTGTTAGATAATGAATTTCGTCGAATTGGTAGATTGCCCCCTAAGCCAAAAGCCTTGATGGACACGCTAGAGATCGTTCGTCGAGTCAAAGTGAGTAGGCCGCACAATTTGGGAAGCTTGTGCCAGCGACACGGTATTTCCCTAGATAATGCTCACACCGCTGCGGCAGATGCAGCCGCATCACTACTGCTGTTTTGGCGCTTAACTATGGATCACGCTTTGATGTTTAGAAATTCTCTTGAGGAGATAGAGCGATGGTTGATTCACGGTAAACTCACCAATGATGATTCAAACCTAGGCAGAGGTTTGAATGATTTAGAAATGCTTGACTCGCTGGGCAAGATTCGTATTGATGACGGCCACTATATCATCGCATTTGGCCGTCATCGTGGACGTCATCTTAACGAGGTTGCTCAACTAGACCCATCATACATCAATTGGCTACTATCGCCCTCCGGTATTGAAGATGAGGCGGCAAGGGCAACAATCAAGCAATTTCTTTCATGAATGCTTCTTGACATATTCTTGGCCATCGGGTATTGGCGACCACGGCAAAACATCACACCAATGTCCAACACGCCAAGAATTGCGATTAGTCATTGCTGAACCAAGATATATTGGGCCTTGGTGCCCCTGTTCTAGTAACTCTTCCAACGCCTCTTTGCCGCGACTGTCAAATTTGGCGCCAGTCCTGATACCGGTTGGCATCACAGCGCCATTGCTGTTGCCTGGTTCACACAATTCAACCACTGCTGAACCACTAGATTGATCATAATTATGCAGCAAAATTACGGCATCTGAGAAGTCCCCTTTATGCAGCGTATTGTTTTGACTGCGCCACTGCCACCAGTGTGGACACCATGCTTTCCAATCACAGAAGCCGCCGCAGCTTTCCTCACCAATATTAGGCTCTAAAGGAATATTAGTTGGCTTGGTTGCTTGCCATGCAGCATAGGCATCCTCGAGCACGTTGTCTCCCTCAGCCATCCATTTTGTTGAGTCTGCAGTATACCAACCCTCGGTGCGTATTGGAGGCCCATCGGGATTATTGTCTCTTAGGATATCACGGTACAATCTTAGTTGACGATTTACCTCGGTTTTTAAGACATCCTTTGGCGCTTTACCGGTTTTAAGGTCAGCAACCAGCCAACCAACCATTTTGCCGTTCGCATCAACATCGGCCATGAGTAAGTCTAATCGCCCCATCAACTTACCATCTTGAGTCTTCAATTCTCCTTCAACGGCTATCGCCAAAGATTGTATTTTACGCCACAATGCGCCAGTAATTTTACTCTGGTCAAGGCCAACAATGCCAACGTGGTCGAGTAGTAGCCTAATCGCACCTTTTTGATGATTAATTGCTTCACCCCACTTGTCATCCTTCCACTTTGGCCTGCGGGGTGTGGCATGAAATATGTCCTTCTCTTCATCCCAACGAAGCTGGAGAAGCCTCTCGCCTTCTTTGGGCAACCAGCCATCCTGAGAATTGCCAATGTGTGAATAATCTGCTTGCAGTAAGTCTTCAACTGAAGCGTGTACTGCAGTCCCAAGCGAGGCTGCCATTCCAGCCTTGCGGGGAAGTTTTTGACGGCTCAACCAGTACATACGGGGACAGGTTTCGAATCGATTCCATGATGAAGGAGAAATCATGTGCGCAGGTTGTTCTTCCCCGCTATCAGCCATAGTGCGGCCTGAACAATAAACCTCATCAATCCACCGACCCAACATCTAATGGAAGCGTTGATACATACGACTAGAGTAGAGTCGGCTATGCAAGGGCCAAGTGTCAGGATAAATGCGGAAGTATCAACTGAAAATGCGTTAGTAGTTGCCTGCTTCCCAAGTGTCGGAATGGTTTCCAGCGTGGTCGCTCATTTTCTAATCGACCACTTAGAATTAGAATTCATTGGTGGAGTTATCGACCACCGGCTACCAGTTCTGACCCTCGTCGACAAAGGTGTCCCATTGCCGCCAATTAGAGCCTATGCTGGCAAACCAAAGTGTACAATTGAAGGATGCGATCAAGTGATTTTGCTAATGAGTGAATTAGTGGTTCCTGAAGCGCTAGCACATGATATCGTCTGGGCTATGTTTGAGTGGTCAAAAGAACAGAATATTGTCGCTGGAGTTGTTATTGATGCTTTCGCCAAACAAGGCATGAAAGGTAATCTAAACGGTAACGAACCGGTTGTAGATTACGAAGATACCGAAGGAATTGATGTTGTTGGAATTGGCGCTAATGAAAAGAGCCGCCAGCGATTAGAAGAAATGAAGGTACCACTACTCCAACAAGGAGTTATCAAAGGCATCAACGCTTCAATATTAGGAGAAGCGCGACGCCGAGGTTTAGACCTAATGTCAATCATGGTTGAGGCAGACCCTCGCTTCCCAGATGCGCGGGCCGCTGCGACATTGATTGAAAACCTAAACAACCTACTGCCATCAATCAACCTCCCCCATCAGCCACTAATTGAGGAAGCAGAGTTCCTTGAATCACAACTACAAGCAATGATGGATGGAGCAAACCTGAACCAAGACGCTCCCCCAAGTAACTCAATGTTGTATGGTTAAATCATTCCTTAATCCTAGGACAGCCAACACAATGGCTGCCAATGCGACAATTAATACTACTATAGTGATCCAAAACGGTATTAGTAAAATAGTTTCGAAACTTAAATTAAATACGTCTAATAATGATTCATTTCTTGAAAATTTGCCTCCCAGTGAAGCGGTAAACAACATAAGACCACTAGCTCCTAACCCAGCAAAGGACTGGGTTATGGAAGATTTTTTATTAGCCCAAACCCGTTTACCAACTGCATATCTTGCATATAAGACCGAGAGCGCAAGCCCAGCTGCCGCCATCGAAAGAAACATTTTGTTTACTAATAATGGTGATGATACACCAGTCCCTGGCGAGGATGAGATGCCTGACATTATGGCAAATGGTGTCGCGAGTAAGCCAAACCCAATAGCAAAATGGCCCGCATTGTCGGCAACCTGCGACAGTTGTTGTGAACCAAGGAAATCGAAGGCCTGTAATGCCTTGATTAGGAAACAGACACCTGCCATTGCGAATGAGCCAACAACTAATTCAGTAGTAATCACGTGAAAAGTCGCAGCGGAAATCATTTTATGTCCTCCAAGTATTCATGCCCATACCATTTCCACTGCTCGAGAGTCCAGCCTTCTGGTAGACCGCCTTCTGGTAATGGTAGCATTTCGGCGGAATTTATCTCGCCATCGCTCACTAAGCCGATTGATGATTCATCGTTGATAGTTGGCAGATAGAATTTATTGTGCAGGGTCAGAATTAATCCCATAAGGAAGCACCCGAGAGCTATTGACTGAAGATAAATTTGCACTTGATCTATCTGGAGTACTGGCTCTTGTGCTGCAATTCTAAACCATGGCGTGGTTTGATCTGGGCCTTCACCTTGTAGCACGGCTCGCCACTCGATTACCGATGTCTGCAACGCAGCCGGTAATTCATAACTCCACTCTTGCTCCCCAACTAGTGACGCGTTGACAAAAACAGATTCGCCTTCTACCAAACGCCACTCAACAGTCATTTGCTGAACGTCGATAGTCGAAATTAACATTGTGGTATTCTCTCCCAAATCTCTAGAAATAATTGGAGAGTAATCAGTGGCTAAACGTGGCAAATTATCTGGAACCTCTTGAGGTGTTATTGTTAGGGCACTGCTGATTCCAAAGAACGGAGTATTTTCATCACCATGATGAATGGATAGGTAAAATTCCGTAGGTTGGAGATTATCGGACTTCAGTGTCCAAGATGCCGTGTACTCGCTGGTTAGCGACGAACCCGATATTTCAACATAATTGTTGTTACCTCCGTGTTGGTCAGAGATAACCGTCCAGCCAGCATCTTCCGGTAAGTCACTGTGTCCCGTTGTGTCAGTAATTAGGAACAGGCCTACTTTATCCGAGGAGGTAAATTGTATGCCACTAACTTTGGCGGTTATCGAAACTGGTAGGTTAAGATACGCAGTACTATCGAGTGACAATTCTAAAGCTGCAGGAGAGGTTTGGTTTTGTGATGCGTCGCCGTGGCACGCACCCCCACACTGCATGTCAAAATTACCGTCTCCAACTCCACCGGGATTAGCCCCCCCGATAGAGGTGAACGCTAGAAGAATAACCATGACTGAAATTATCCTAACGCTATTCAATTTCACCCCTCCTCTGAAGTATACCAATAGAAATCATGGCAATACTAGAGATTAGTATCATAATACCGAGGACGAAACCTCCCGACTCGGATACGTCGCTACTGATCTCTGTATTGATTGCCACATCGAAGTCAACTATGGTCACGGCACCAGCAACCAATTCTTGTCCTCCAACAACCGGAGCAATAGTATAACTGGTGAGCCCAGCAACTATTGGCTTGTCAGTAAACTCAAGCTCTGTAGTGTTACCAACCCTCTCGCCGTTTCTGTAAAGAATGAACTCTACGGTATCATCACCAGACCAACCCCACGACAGTGATACACCGGCAGGGCTGTTGGATACAATTAACCCAGATGCTGACGGGCCTGTGGTTGTTTGAATAATCTGGGTAACCGTGTCCACCAAGCCAAGATCGTCCTCAACGGTTAGTATTATGCCGATTGTCCCTTGTCCAATTATCTCTATTTGCTCTCCCACAACAATTCCTGAATTGCCCAAACTATCCTGATATTGCCAAAAATAATTGGCAACGGTACCGTCTAAATCGAACGATTTGCTACCATCGAGACGAATTATTTCCCCATCCCATAAATCTGCAGATAAAATCTCTACAACAGCGACTGGAGCAAGGTTATCGACGTTAACGGTATGTGTGTATTGCTGTAGTGGGCCATCATTGTCATGGTACGAAATCAACAGTGTCCAAGTTTGTCCTGCACCGAATAATGCTGCTGGAACTGTTGTTAAGTTGTCTAAACTACCTTCTCTAAAACCATTTCTTAGCCATTGTATGCTGGTCTCAATTTCATCACCGTCGGCATCGGTGAATATAGGGTCGACCGTTAAACCAGGCAAGCCATTATCAGCAAACGTCAAGTTGCTCGGTATTTCAGTGATAGTTAGTATTGGCAGGCTATTGACAACGGTAACAGATGCCTGAACGGATACTTGACTGACTGATTCCCCATCACTAGCCTTTACTGAAACAGACCAGTTATCGCCCTTGGAGGTATACTGAGCTGGTAGTGGATTTACTCCGTCGAGAGGCGGTTGTGAGGCGCCGTTTTTAGACCACGTTATTACCGGGTCATCTAATTCATCGCCATCTAGGTCGGTGTAAGTATACTCGACTAATATCGCATCATCGGTTGTTATCTCAGCCGGTGAGATGGTTATCGAGTCAACTACCGGTGGTGAATTGCGGATTAGCACCGAGGATTCGTACCAGATTGACCAATCCTTTCCGTCATTTACTCTGACCTTCACAGTCCACAATTGCCCTTTTTGAGTCTCAGCAGCCGGTATCGATGATGATACTTGACTGGTTAAAGATGACCCTACAAGCCATTCAATTTCAACATCAATGATTTGGTCGTTATCAAGGTCTTCTGCGGTATAGATCACCTGTAGGTTATCACTCGTAACCGGGTAAGTTGGAGAAATTTCTAATGATGATAATTCCGGAGGGCTGTTTATTTGTGTGGAATCACCAATCGTGATAACTTGTGATGACCGAGTTTCAGTGAGGGTACCATCACTCACTGTTACCTCGACACGCCATTCATCCCCGTGTCTAGTGGCAATAGATGGTACCGTAATGTCATCATTGAATTCGGTTACCAAAGCTCCGTCAAGATACCAATTTATCGAAATTGTGAGGACATCCTGATCATCGTCGGCTGCCGAGTAACTAACCGTCAAATCGTCACCTTGTTCTGGGGAGGCTGGAGTTATTATTGGAGCCACAAGACTCGGCGCCGAATTGGCAATCGTGACAGTATTACTGGTGACCGTGTTGCCATAGTCTGTTCCGTCGGAGGGCCTAATTGTTGCGTACCACTCCTGCCCCTTTTGGGTTTCACTAGCCGGGACAGACAAGCCGTTAATTGTCCCTTGAGGCAACGCTTGTGAATCACGATACCATGTTATTTCACTACCTGACTCTTGATCATTATCGGGATCACTGTAAGAATAGCTCAAGGACAACTGATTGGAGGTGACGGGATCGGTAGGGGCAAGTATAACGTTTGAAACCGATGGTGGGCCATTAACCGGAACGTTCTCTGGAAGTTGTACTACGCTGGTAGTCCACCTATCGCCACTATTGCCGCCGTTACCATTAGTCGTCATGCCAGCAACCTCAAAGGTGACTTGCCCTGCTCCAGCAGCGGGAGCTGTCCATTCAAAACTCCACGAACGATAACTGCTGCCTGTTATACTATGAGTAGCACTATTACCTTGGTTATTTACATTGACAAGCATAGCACCGATACCAGTGCTCAAGGTTCCTTTGTTTACTTCGAGAGAGAAACCCCCGCTCGAACCCGGGACTCCACCGCTGACATCTACTGTGAGTTGATACATGTTGCCTGCATCATATGAAGATGGCAGACCGGAAATACTGACACTAGCCGCATTTGAGCCTGTCTGTGAGTGGCAATTGCAGCCATATGCATGATTGAATACGCCCTGCTCATAGCCCTGTATCGCAGGCACAATTAGTAGCAGTCCTACTAAAGTGACAGCAACAATCACTCGGCGCTGACTCATAATACAACGAATGTCTTCGCACTATTGAAGATTTAGTGATAATTGTGCTTACAATAACCAGTTAGAAGTCAAGTAAGGATTTCTGCGACTTATTCTGACTAGAGTCGCTATCAGAGGTTTCAGGGGTTGTTGTATTTGTAGCCGAGTCGATGGCTTGCATGAGCTGAGTCTCACTCCAAACCGTTACTCCTAAGCTTTCTGCTTTAGATAATTTAGAGCCGGCGTTTTCACCAGCAATTAACACGTCAAGTTTCGCTGAGATTGAGCCAACTACTTTGCCACCTGCCGCCTTAACCATCAATTGTATTGCTTTGCGAGGCTGACTCAGAGTGCCAGTAATGCAGAATGATAGGCCGGCAAATTTGCCGCCCGACGCCACGGTTGGTTCCTCTGCTAATTGCAAATAATTGGCTAGTTCACTGATTAAATTGCGTCTCAACTCAAGACCATCCCTAACCTGTATAGCGACTTTTTCACCAACCCCATCATGTTGACAAAACTCACGAATTGCCGAATTCAGTTTGTGTGGTTTGCTATTGGCATCAAACTCAGGTCCAAATTCTTCGTCGCCATGCACCGCGTGTGCCCGCCTTAACCAATTGAACATGCCCGCTAAGTCCTTGACATGACTTGCAAATAACAATGCCAACTCTGGGCCTATTCCGGGTATTCCGAGTGCGTGAATAAATTTACTGAGAGTCATTTGCTTAGTCCGGTCTAATTCCGACAGCACATTAGTCGCAGACTTTTTGCCCATCCTCTCAAGGCTAGTTAATTGATCATGTGTCAGTTGATATAATCCTGATATTGAAGATATTAAATTTGCGTCTAGTAACTGTTCAACCAATTTTTCCCCAATACCGTCCATTTCGAGAGCCCGGCACCAGTATAGTATTGACCTGCTCGTCCTTGCATCGCATAATAGGTTATAGCATTTCAAAAATGCACCCTCTGTCACTAACTCCGAGTCACATGAGGGACATATCCTAGGCGGCACAATATCAATTGATTCTGGAAGTTGATAACTGAATACAGTACCATCTGCGTGTTTACGGTTTGCCATATCTTCTTGCTTGGCTCGACCAAGGCTCATCTCAATCTTTGGTATCACATCACCGCGCCGGACAATAAGTATCTTGTCGCCAATTTTCACATCTAATCTAGCGACCTCACCCGGATTGTGAAGCGTAGTGTTTTCGACAGTAACCCCACCAACACTTTGCGGCGCAATTCTTGCAACCGGAGTTACATTACCCGTTCTACCAGTTTGCCAATCGACACTCAAGAGCACAGAAGTTGCTTCTTCAGGGGGGAATTTCCAGGCTAATGCCCAGCGTGGATGATGGGCCGTCATGCCCAGGTTTTCCCGCTGTTGAAGATTGTCTAACTTGAACACAACTCCATCAATTTCAAAGGTATAATCAGCGCGCTTATTTACCCATTCTTTGGTATATTCGATCATCTCAGTTTGTGGGCTATTGGAGTCAAAAACCCGCCACGGTGCTGGTTCAATCCCGGCCTGTTGTAACCATGATAGCAGTTCACTGTCAAAGGTTGCTTGTGGCGCATCATCAACGAATTTCACATCGTATGCACAAAACACCAAATCAGCCGCTTCGGCTTTCCCGTCGCCGTGTTTCTGCCTTAGTGCCCCGGAACATAGATTTCTCGGGTTAGGTGAAACATCGCGATATTTTTCATTGAATACCGCAAGCGGCATAACAACTTCGCCGCGTACATGACAGTTAGCTGGAATGTTTAGGCGCTGAGGAATATTTGCTACCTGTTTAGCGTTGAGAGTAACATCCTCTCCCCGCTCACCACTACCCCTAGTCGCAGCACGATGTAGATTACCTGCTACATATTCTAGAGATAACGCAGAACCATCTAACTTGGGCTGAGCGAGGAACCTCTTACCGCCGAAGGTGGATTGCGTAACAAAATGAATAATATCTGCATCTTCCGTTCCCTTATCAAGAGAACGCATTGGGAATTGGTGGTCGACTTTTACAGTCCCCGGTAGCGGCTCTGGTCCGACTTCATGAAGCACTAAATTTTCCGGATCTAAGCTGCTTAGTTCATCCCACATCCGATCGAATTCGGCATCAGAAATCTCTGGTGCTGAGTGATTATAATACAGTTCGCGATGATAGCGAATGGCCGCAGAAAGTTCCTCAATTCTGCTCGCCTCGGCCATGATTTACCACCCTAGTCATAGGCTATGAATATCACGAAAATTGTAGACCCAATAGTTGGACATCCGCCAGCGGGCAGCGCGTCATTATTGCATGTGACATAACGCGTAAATGTATCTCTGCGACTACGGCAACCGTACATGAAAACATATGTCCTGCGTGAACATTACTGTCATCGTCAGCCCAGCTGCAGTGGATGTGAGTAAACGGCTTACCATCCTGTGTCCGCGCAATGTTTCCAGACAGACTCACCAGTTCAGCGGGTTGACTAAGTTCCCTTTTGATGTATATTCCATCGTTATTCATGTACCCATATATGTTACTGCGAGTCCTGCCAATGCCGCTTGTTATAGCTACCGCACTGAGTCCTAATTCATCTGCTAAATTCTGTAATGAAGCATGAATTTCTTCACCCGGATCAATTCTCACTAGCAGATCATCCCCACTTCTCGTCCATTCCATGCCAATTCCACTGGCATGCGCCTATTGGTAATAGCGGTCATTCCGATTCTTTGTCGATATGATAAAAACGTGCTATTGCATGTTTGGCTTGCTCCAAGTCATGATAATTCCCCCCCAGTGGCAAGGGTCCAAAGATTCCCCACCCTTTGCGCAGTAACATTATTCTACGCTTTGGCTGTTTTTTAGCTAAACGAAGACTGGACCACTCATATCGCTGGCCGTCAGCGAATAGGTGAGTAGAAGTTACTGCATAACGCTTGGGAACCAGCAGATAAATAATGTGTAAAGCCAGCAAAGAATCCCAAATTATGCCATAAATTATGGGTGTTTTGGATAGAGAGATTAGTGCCCAAGGTAAACTCATCATTGCCGCCATAGAAAATAAATTGCCCCATTGACGAATTACTTCGTGTGTTCCCTCACTAGCCCATGCGTAACCACCACCAGGCAATTCACCGAAACTAGGAACATCGCGCTTTTGTTTCGTAAGCCAGAATGCATCCCATATGACGATGATTGCTAGCACAACGATAATGAATGCGGCAAATGCTTCGGCTGAAGGAAGGTTGATTGTCGACAAGGTAATCACTCTCCCAGACCTTTTCTTGAACGTATGACATACATTCCTGCAACTATTATGCTAACGACAATAAGAATTAGCGTTAGGGAATCAAACTGGCCGTCGTTATTACCTTGACTGCCCTCTAAAATGTCGGGTATACCATCGCCATCGTCGTCTTGGTCTTCGAATAGCTCAGTAACCTTGCCAACTGGACAATTCAGTTCATCCGGTTGGCCATCTCGGTCAGAATCTTGCCATGCACAGGGATCAACCGGCCATTCATCACGAGAATCTATGATCCCATCATTATCATCATCTGAATCATATACATCAGGGCCACATGAGCGACTTAAGGTCAAATCAAACCATGTTGCATCATTGCATGTGGAGAGATAGTCACTATCTGAGTCAAGTAGCAGGACCTCAATGGGTACTATTTGCTCACTTTGGGCCTGATTATTATCGGTAACTCTGATTGTTAACAAGTAATCACCCGGGGCATTTATCGTCAATAAGTGAGTGTGATTACGCGCAGTGTGAGTGTAAAATTCACTACCATCACCGTCAATTAATATCCATTGATAAGTTAACTCATGTGAGTTGTCGTTATCATCGGTGGCGATTATGGTTGATTCAAATGGTAGTGTTTGCATCACTACAGCAGTAGAATTTGGGGTGACAGAATTAATTTGCGGCGCCTGATTTTCCAGCAGCACAAATAAGATTGGTGATGATAAATCGACTACCTCAATAAATGAAAGTGATCTTGTCTCGACTGGGTGACCACTTGAATCTGCATTGATGTAAAGCGTTACAAGACTAACATCATCAATTAATTGTTCATGTCGGGCTTGTAATTTAACTTGTAGTTCGACGTACTTACCATCTGCTTGCATTGTAACCTGATCTCCATTTGAGTAGGTTAGGTTGATGGTATAATTACTCGGTTTTACGACTCCCGAATAAGTAGACTGTAATTGTATGGCCTGAAAAAATTCTATGCTTGCGCCCTCATAGACTGATACTTCTTGATTCAATGGAATATCGATAAACTTGACAGAAATTAAGCCTGAAACGTCAATTGCGCCCGATATTTCCCCCTTATTGAAAATTAAGGGGTAGTTATCGATTGAGAGCGCAGTTGCTGACAAAATGGTGCCGTTGAGAATTTCCATTGGAGCAGTCGTATCCGCACCGTCTGCATGTAAATCAAGCCCAACAGCGTAGTCGGTAATTGTAACATTACGTAGGTGAACCGAATCTGAATAACGACCGTGATGACTAATCAGTGCGGTTCCAAAACCTTGTCCTTGTAAGGTTAGGTTGGATATTATCCCTGCTGAACTATCAAAATCTATTGCTGGGGCACCTGTCAATCTAACTGATCTGAGGTCTAGAGCACGATTATTCGCCCCACTGATTCCTGCTGCACCGCCAACGACTCCGTTTACGTCCTTTATTGACAAATCCCCATTGATATAGTCAAGCTTGATGATATTACCTGCGCCGTTAAATCTAGTTGCGTCTATACCTTGTATCAAACCAGCAACGTTGGATAGCATCAATCCATTAGAGGAATCTTGACCAATGACAATTCCTGTTGCAGTCAGATTTGCATTTTCCGCCCTTAATGCCGGCCCATTACAACGGTATAGTTCGATATTATTGAGTTCGAGTTGGATAGTTGTCTCAACCACATCAATGCAGGCACTACTTGCATCACTGAGTACTGAATTAGCTATCCTAAACGTGCCCCCGTTTTGTTCATTAATTTCAATTAAGGCCCTAGAAGATGATGACCGAGAAATAGATACATCACTAGCCTCAAAATTTCCTCCTTCAAATATTACTGCCGGCGAGCTTTCCAACAGTGTTGTTCCCGCTAAAACCACATTGGAATACTGTGACTCCATTATCAAACCAGACCAACGGTCTCCAAATCCGGTTGAAGAAAAAGTTGCTGAGGAGGCCTCTAAGGATCCGAGTATAGTAATTTCCACCCCATCTGATATTCTTACTGCAACGCCGTCTGTAACAGTCATTGTGCGGCCTACTGGTATGGTTAAATCGGTTTTAAGATAGTACGGACTCCATGTCGATTCGAGCGTGATGTCGACAGCATTGATCTCCTGTGCGTCTAGGGTCGATACAATGAATTGATGGGATTTTGGAAAGGAGGTGTTCCAAGTAATTAACTCATAAAAATCCTCAAGTTGTAGAATGACATTTTGGTTAACACCTGCTATGTCTCCCTGTGAATCAACCAATCGAGCAATCGATTCTATTGTCACTTCTCCTGACAGATTAGTGTAATACTGCGTGCCATCAAATTGAATGATTGCGCTGGGTATTGGAATGCCTCTATCAACAACTGAGATTTGTAGTTCAGCAGTTATCGTGAACGATGATGTTGTAGGTACAATCAAATCTCCTGTTGCTCCGCCGTTTTCGTTGACAAGTTGACAACCCGAGCCGATGGTGACCTGCTGGGTGAAAAATAGATTCTTTACCCTCTTTTCACCATGACAATTCCATACAACTGATGAGTCAATGGTGAAATTTGCGTTTTGATTATGACTAGATATTTCACTGGAATCATGTAGTATGATTGATGCTGATATAATTGTTGAATTTAGCCCGGTGATTTGCGCATTATTCTCTATCACTATCGATTTTCCTGGATACAACTCAAGGATAGTGTTTTTTAATTGCAGTTTAGCATTATCTTGGATGGTGAGATTGCCAGAAATTGGTTGGGTCGAGTCTAATGATTGTAGAGTAATTGCGGCGTTACCTGATATTACCCAGTCGCCGTTAGGAATAACTGGGACCTGTACTACTTGGCCGGATACGCCGCCAAACAGTTCTTGCTCCACACCGACTCCCTGAACAGTAGCAAGGGCGAGAGAACCGCTAGAGAACAGTGGGAGAGTTGCTTCTCCGTTTTCATCAGTTGTCATTTCAAAGGTATTTACAACAACTACTGTTTCAACAACATTTCCTGTCATATCAGTAAATCCAACGGTTGTCATCTGGAAATAATCACGGGTTGCCACGGCAATGTCGAGATTAGGATTGTATCCGTAATACACTGCGCCTTGCCCGGATGCATCACTGTA
>DAUW01000027.1:14769-16352 GCA_002505355.1 Euryarchaeota archaeon UBA229
GGTGCTCAGGTGAGAGTTCTCTGATAGGATTAGGCCATTCTCTTGATATTTTGTCGTTATCGTAGCAATATTGGCCGTGCTGTCAATTATTTCCGTGCCGACAGAATTACCACCGAGATTAGCGATTGTGTTGGCAGCAAATGTGGTACTTCTCATCGTAACTCCAGTAGAGAAATTTTCCGTCGTCAAACTTCCAACTTGAGCGGTTGTATACCAGGCTTGAACCCCAATCGAAGAAGTGTCAGTGCTGTCATATTGTTTAGCTATATTGAGGCCGTCGATTGAATGCACTCCACCAAGCAGGTCAAGCCCAATGGAGTACTGTGCTGTCAACATGAGGTTGTTTTGTCCGGTAAATTGCGTATGAGTATCACGAATAACAATCCCCGCTCGCTCTGCAGTGATACTACTATTATCGATAGTCAAACTCCCATGGCTGATTGAACGTATTGCGTAATTCTCTGCGCTTATGTCTGATTTGGCTAGTGAATGGTGACCTGCCCCTGATAACGACACGCCCATTGATGCGTTGATTATTGAGATATTGTCAAGAATGCAGACTCCAAGGCAATCTTGTTCCACAACGGCATTTTGCCTAACATCATTAGCTGTGAATACAATATTTCGCAGTTCAGTTTGAGATGCGGCGGTAGATTTTGCCAGTCTTGAGCCTTCAACTGCTACGGATGCCATAGTAAAATCGTCTGAATCGGCCATGTTTGCCAGCAAATTTACCTGGTTACCCGTTACGTTAGATGCATGAAATGCTACTCCTTGCGATGAGGTTAACCCAACTGAGGTATTGACAAAGTAGATCTGGTCAGCATCAACAGAACCAGAACTTGCGGCAATGCCAGACCCGACATTACTGAAATTAACCTTCGAGAGAACCAGTGTATCGTCATTACTAATTCCAGTGGACGCATTATGTATTTCTGCTTGGGTCAATACCATGTTACCACTATTCATTATCGCATCATAATCGATTGATTCTGTTGTGAGATCATTAACTTCGGCGTAGGCATAGTTTTTGATGCCAAAATATGAATCGACAACAGTCAAACCATCGGCCAGCAAATTACCATGAGATAAAACCCCAGCGTTGGTGTTTTCAATCAGTGTATCAGTTAGTACCACGGAACCAGTTGGATTGATTACTATTCCTTGCCACAAACCTTGCCCGTGTGATGATTGTGCAGTCGGTGTCGCTGATGAAAAGAAATGCGCAAATTCAGCAATTAGTGCGCCTGAAACTTCGATTGTAAAACCATTGCTGCCATCAATTGTAGCCCCCGGTTCAATTGTCAGCGTTGCTCCGGCTGAAACTATTACATCTGCCTCAAGAATGATATCGCCTGACCAAATAGTCTCTTGCGTGATGACTTCTTGGCTTGCCGACCATGATGGCAGTAGCAGACTAGTTAGTAACAGTGCGATAATGAATTGGCTCGACAACCCATGTCTTCGCATAACCAACCCTTTGCTACGCTTCCATATCAAGCACTTGGTGGGCCCGCCCAGATTTGAACTGGGGTCTGACGGCCCCCAGCCGCCAAGTATAGGCCAAGCTAACCCACGGGCCC
>DAUW01000094.1 GCA_002505355.1 Euryarchaeota archaeon UBA229
GTGAACGTTGAACGCTCGATAAGGGAAACCATGGATTACCTCAATTTGACTAAAGTAAATCACGCAGTCATCATCCCGGAAAACGATCAATACCGTGGTATGTTGCAAAAAGCGAAAGATTACATTACGTGGGGCGAAGCTACTGAAGCGACCGTCTCCAAGATGCTCACAGAGCGAGGTAGGATGTCAGGCGACGCACCATTAACTGATGACGTAGTCAAAGACAGCACCGACTTCAAGAATATCTCCGAATTCGCCAAGGCTGTAACATCAGGCGACTCAACAGTCAAGGATATACCCGGCCTAAAACGAGTGTTTCGTCTACATCCCCCAAGGGGGCCAAAAGGATGGGGCGGTATCAAGCGCTCATTCGTTGTTGGCGGGGCTTTAGGTGCCAGAGGTGGCGAAATCAACAACCTAGTTGATAGGATGATCTGAGGTGAAGATATGGGAATAAAAGCAAACAAACACCGTGGCAGAAACCGTTATCACGGCAGAGGCAAGAAAGCAGGCCGTGGAGCAGGTAAGCGTGGTGGAAGAGGAAATGCTGGAATGAACAAGCATAGAGTCATGACCAGAATCAAGTACATGCCAAAGCACTGGGGTATGCATGGCTTCAACCGCCATCCCTCGTTAAGGAATGTCAACACAACAATCAATGTTGGACAGTTAGAAGAGTTGGCAGGAGATGCTAACTCAGTCAACCTCACTGCTATGGGAATCGACAAACTGCTGGGTAGCGGTAGAATCACCAAGGCTCTTACGATTACTGTCTCAGAAGCAAGCGGTAAAGCAACTGAGAAGATTGAAGCGGCAGGCGGCTCACTAGAAATAATGGGCGATGACGAATGGGAAGAAGAGTAATTCTGAGGCGTGATAACAATGAGACATAAGCCGATACCTTGGGCAATTGCACTTACTGGTGTATTGTATTTCGGTCTGCTAATTTACTGGCAATCGGATGAATTATCCAGCGAGATTGCAGAACAGCGAACGGCGGCTCAATTTGGTCTTGTGTTGTCAGTTATTTATGTCGCTTACCTAATGTGGTGTTTTAATCGAGACCTGCCCGAAGGACTCAAGGATGCACCAGTAGTTGGTCGGTATGGTAAACTCCTCGGATGGTTAGCAATCTCTGGTATTGCTGTATGGTATGTCAGACCAGGTAAATGGGGTGGCTATGAAGACGGTGTTGGATTCTTCTTAGTGGGTATCTTACTGCTTGGATTTGGTGCAGCAGCAGCCTTAACCTGTTTCATGTGGAGTGGGGACAAAAGTAGCCGGCTCTATGCTCTACATCGGTTTGTCGATGTATATCCAACAATAACCAAACCAGAACGTCACGTCCGATTCAACGAAAAGATGTGGACTACCACATTTGTACTTATTATCTATTTCGCGATGACCAACGTAATGCTGTATGGTCTATCTGGACAAGCACTCGATTTGTTTAGTGGCTTTCGCTCAATCATGGCGGGTGCATCTGGTACAATCATGCACTTAGGTATCGGCCCAATTGTTACCGGGTCAATTATCATGCAATTATTCGCTGGTGCGAAAATCATAAGATTAGATTTGTCAAACTCCGAAGATAAAGCAATGTACCAAGGTGTCCAAAAACTACTGGTTTTGATCATGATTCCAATCGAAGCTATACCACAGACCTATGGTTTCCTCGACCCGATGGAGTTCCTTATCGATTCGTACGGAATGGGATGGGCCAACTTCGTCATTGTCGCGCAATTATTTGCTGGTTCATACCTCGTATTCCTGCTTGATGAATTAGTCAGCAAGTGGGGTATTGGTTCTGGTATGTCGTTGTTTATCGCTGCAGGTGTATCACAATCAACCTTTGTTGGAACGCTATCCCCGCTGCCAGTTACTAGCGGTTTAGGCTACTCAATGTCAAACCCTCCATCGGGAACTCTACCGATGATATTTTACATGTTTAGAGAAGCAACAAATTATGAGATGATCTCCAGCAACGGATTCGAAACTATTCTTCTCACTCACGTCAACCCGCTTGCTGCGTTATTCTCTTCTGTGGTGGTGTTCCTTGTGGTCGCCTACGCTGAGTCAAGTAAGCTGGAACTGCCACTAACCCATGGAAAAGTCAGGGGTCACCGAGGAAAATACCCGATTAGGCTAGTCTATGCTTCAAACATCCCGGTTATCTTGATGGCTGCTTTACTCGCTAATATCAACATGTTTACTTTGTTATTCTGGAGCCACCCAACTCTATCGCAAACACCGTTCTTGGGCCGAGAAGGTTACGGTTCGCTGTCCGAATACATTGGAACTTACGATCAGGGTCAAACCACGGCTTCCGGTGGCTTTGCTTGGTATGCGAGCATGGTTAATGGGGTCAATGATTGGCTGTTGCCGTTACTAAATCAACAAGGCGACATCTATGGTCACAGTTTAACCCAAATTATGGTACACGTACTGTTCTATGTCGTATTGATGACTGTTGGTTCAATGGTCTTCGCTAAGTTCTGGATCGATACAACAAACATGGGAACTAAAGACGTCGCTAAACAAATTGAGCGAACAGGAATGCAAATACCAGGGTTTAGAAAGAATCCTAAAGTTTTGGAAAAGATTCTTGAAAATTATATTCCACCAGTAACCTACTTCTCTGGAGCGTTCGTTGGTTTGCTAGCTGCAGGAGCCGACTTGCTCGGTACGGTTGGTAA
>DAUW01000026.1:0-10108 GCA_002505355.1 Euryarchaeota archaeon UBA229
GCTCTTGCTTTTGCATCGTCATCGGGCCAGTTGGAATTAGTTTCATCACTCCATGACCACCAATTAAGCAGGACATCACCGGGCGAGTCTTTGGCACAACCGCTGGCATCGATAGCAACAAAACACTCGCTGAATGAGGTGTTGGGCGATTCTGCTGGACCAATTGTGGTCGATGCTATGACATCGTGCTGATCTGCTGCGACTGGAATAACAGCCGGAAGTAGCAGCAGAGAAATTAACAAAACCACTTTGCGCATTTCATTCCTCCTCAAGTTGATGTTGAAATGGGAGTCCCAACTTGGCCCGCATGATGTCCCGCTCGGTTGTGCCAATCATTAGGCTAATCCAGGTACCGCTCCAGGCGGATATCAGGGCGTTGTGTCCGGCCATGCTGCTGGTGAAAATTAGTGGTCCGGTATAGTCGCTTATCGAGTCAGGTAATAGGTCCTCTTTCAATATAGCATCGTCATTCAACAGCGCAATAACTGCAGCATTGTCGATTGTTACGGTAACATCGCCAATCGCATTCTCGATTACTGGTATGGCTTCCTGCCTAGTGCGCCAAGAGCCCTTGTTGTTAACAAAACACGGCATTCCGGCATGAATAATCTTCAACGGATGAAAGGTATCATGCTGCCATAGATTTCCGTCTTTGTTCTTGCACTCCGGATGGTATATTCGGTCATATACAGACTGCGGGGCAATGTTCAGTCGTCGCCCCCGTTGCCACCATGAAAGTCCAGCCGTATTCAACCGGTATTGCTCTACCACATTGGCGATATCGTCAGCATTTGCAGGGGTTATGGCATGTTTACCGCCCGGCTTGACAGTCAACACGCGTGGTTGCCAACCAGAGTTATCGACCAATCTACGTTTTGGCAAATAAATACGGGCAACGCCTTCTGGAGTGGCCGCTTCTCGATGTTTAAACAGCGCCACAAAGAACCCCCCTGTATTGTTATCGGGATGGTACAGGCGTCGTGTCAAACTAAGTTGGCTGGCAATAAAATTCTCTTTTTCGGTATCATAATCATCATCGATAGTTTTGCGTTTTTCCGGTGGTAAATGACATGATTTCAAACCCGGCAGCTTTGGTAACGCATCAATAATTTCGACAACTTCGCCAGACTCATCGATAATTTCCCAAGTCGATAATCCATCATGCATCTTTAATCCAGGCAGAATATTTTCATCAATTTTGATTAGTTCCATCCACGGACATCTTCGCAATACTTCAGCAACTACTGCCTCGTTTTCGATAGGGTCAATACTACAGGTTGAGTATACCAACTTGCCGCCTGGCTTCAGACTTCGGGCGCCACGTTCGGCAATTGTTGCTTGAAGATTGAACAAACTACGTCCGTCGAGCGGTCGCCATTTTTGCCAAACCTTGACATTTTTACGCGTCGTTGCTGAGCCAGAGCACGGCACGTCAGCGACAACTGCATCATAACCGGGTGCTGGTATGCGGCCGATATGTCGACCATCTTGTTGATTAATCAACACATTGTGAAGCGCTAATCTAGCACGATTTGAGATTAACATATTGGCTCTAGACGAGACTGGCTCATTGGCGATAACAAACCCGTGTGGAGGTAATCTCTCAGCAATTTGTGTGGTTTTAGACCCGGGCGCAGCACACATATCCAAAACCACGGTTTCATCTGTCAAGCCAAGTATCTCAACCGGTAGCATGCTAGCAGCTTCTTGCCTAGTAATTCTGCCACTATCGTGGAGTATGGTCATCATTCGTTTGGCATAGTCGCCCGGAGGCTTGCCTCTAGAAAACGGCATCTGCCACGCAGTTTCGTTAGGCATCCAAGTGATTGGAGTGCCCCCCAACTTTCGCAATTCCTGTTTCGTCCATTCAACATCACTTCGGGCGGCGGTAACTCGGAGGGTTTCAGGTAGGACAGAAACCGCAGATTTGATCCATCTCTCGGAATCAACATCTAGGGTTTTGACAAGTTTTGTCAGAACAGAACCCCTAGCTAAGGCTTGGAGTTCACCCTCGTCCCACAGGTCATAGCCCATGTTTGTGGCCTCTGGTATCCGCCATATCTTGATTCCGCCATCCTCAAGGGCTTGGTGCCGGTAGCGATATCATGCTGGGAGATTCACTGCCACTGTTTTTCCCGGTCCTGCTATTCATGCTAAGCTTGTGGTTAGTGGCAGACAAGGTCGACGGTTATCTTACCCGATTCTCCCCAATGGTCAGCAATCGCTTAGCAAGTACATACCGGGTGGTTCCTATTTTGATGGTTGGATGGCTAATTATCGCTCGAGCACGGGCAATAATTAACCGAGATTTTGATCATGTTGAGGTAGCTAAACGACTGCAGGATTCTGATTTTGAACGGGCTGATTTAATGTTGCTAGTCACTGGTGATGGTGCCGGAGAATTTTCCCTATTTTGCCTCTTAATCTTCTCATTGTGGACTGTTAATCTACCAAGTATGCGTCAAGCACCGCTGGCTATTAGGCAAGCAGTTCAAACCAAAGTTATGCTTTATGTTTCAGCCTGCGCCCTGCTTACATTTTGGATATTTTTCCCGGAGTCAAACTATTATTCTCCCGATACCCTGCCAGCCAGTCCGACAATGGCCTCTAGCGGCGAATTGAACCCTGTGATGGTAATATTGGTAACCCTGATGGTAGCATTTAGCGGGGAATTATTTGCAATAACTTCACTGCAACATCACGGTGATTATTTTGCAACGCTGAAACCGCGCGCATTAATCAAAACCTACGCAGTTGCCGGGATTATATTGATTGGACTGTATCATGGCGGTAAACTGGAAATAAATTTCATTACAGACCAAGTAAATAACAGCACTATTGCAACGATAATTCTGTTTTCCCAAGCCTTGGTACTGGCTTTTGTTTGCGTTCCGGCAAAACGCACTGATGGTCTGCTCAAAGTTGGTCAAGCCAGAACCAAATCATTCGCAGTGATGTCAACACTCGCACTACTAGTGCTGCTAATTGTTACCTCGATTGGTTTGCAGGCTACTGATGAATATGCTTCTGGTAATCGTTACCTGCATGAATCACTATGGCTGACTGCGTCGTTTTTAATTGTCTTATCAGTAGTCCAGTTGTTACCTAGATATGGTTTTGACAGCGCAGCAAGACCAGAATACTGGTGGCTTAGAATAACCATTGTATTTGCACCAGCACTGATTTACTGGTTCAATCCCCTGGCGATATTCATGATTCCCGGACTGTGGATAATCGCCTCCTTGAGCGCGGTATTACCAAATCTCATTGAACTAGACGCTCAAAGCCCTAGCAAACTAGGAGTTTGGATGCTAGCAATTGTCTATTTGGTCTCGATATTTTCTACGGCTGCAACAACAAATATGCTGGGTAATTTCATTCTAATTGGGTGCATTATCTTGATTTGTACCAGTGTCGTCAGTAATTCAATCAAGTATTGACAGGTAGCATCACTACCAGTAAATTGGGGTTAAACGTCCGTAATCCATCGCGCTGCTTATTAATAGAACATAATTACTTGGAGCGAAGTCAAAGACTTCAGGGGATGGGACCCTTATGACTAGAGCATTTAGAGGCGGCATAGATAAAAGGAAAAAAGTAAGCGCACCAACAAGAATACGCAATTGGAATCCAATTCGTGACCTTAGAGGGTTGAAAATTCGGACATCAGCAACAGGAAGTGAAATGGGTCCGTTGGTTGATGTACCAGCCATGATCAGAATTGAGAATGAACACTGGGTTTTCGAACGAGTCGAAGAGGGTGTGTTGCGCAAGCTCACTCACCGATTGATAATTCACGATTCAGCTGGCGCAAAAACCATTGGCGCTACTGAAAATATGGAAATTGCCATGCAGGTTGCCCAAAAGATGGCAACTTTGGAAAATAAAATAGTGATGATTAAACCAATCTAGAACAGGTTCCAGATGGCACCAACAACTCCTTGGTTAACCAAGTAAAAGAATACACCAATGATAATACATGCGGCATATACTTGGAAGGGAGTAATCTTCCAAGCGTGCTCAGACTCTTCGTCGAAATATCGAATTAAACCGGCAGCCTGTTGGATTCCACTACCCTCAGATTTCTTCTTTGAAGCCATTTCACTCAATCAATCCGAGTAGCATCCCCTTTATCAACGCGACGCGTCTAAGAAAATTATCAGAGTAAAGCATTATTCCGCTTCAGTCAAATCGATAAGAGGGATTGACTCATCTTCCGTTGGTTTGACAACTAGGTCCTCGTCGAAGTTAATTGACTCGAGTGATTTGTCAACAATCAATCCATCATTTTCCTCGTTCATGGCGTTATCTGGATTAGCCTCAATCAATGCGGCTTCGATGCGGGAAACCGCTCGCTCAACACTAGGAAGATTTTGATCTGCCAACGCTTCTTTGGCTATATTGAGGTCATATTTAGCTGATGCAATACTGACTTGTGCTTTGCTTTTTGACCAACCATCCAACTTATCAATAGCATTAACTTTTCTTTCAACGTTATCAATTGCATTGCTCATTACTGAAATCAATTCACTAGTTTCTTTTCTGCACACCTCTACATAGGTTGACCAGAGTTTTTCATTACCATCGATGGTTATGTTTGGATATGATTTTGCTAGATATTTACGAGCCGAGATGACGTGTTTGAAGCGCCATGGCTGCCATGCAGAAGACGCTACCAAGTCAAAAACAAGTCGCGCAATAACGCCTTGGGGACCGGTTAATTGAATGATATTCAGGTATCCAGAGGTTAACAGACCGAAACCCCAGTATGAATCAGAGGTTATGGTTACGGTTAGTGGGCCACTGACTGTTTGCAGTTGCCATTTTTGTTCATTGTATCCCGGTAGCTGAATAAATTCAGGAGTGTCAGGTGATTCTAGGGCACCGATTATCGCAGCAGCCAAGTTCCCCAAATAGACAACATTACTCTCCCCGGGAAACCGGTCATTGCGCAGTAGTTTTGTCGCTTTCTCAACCTTGTGATTAGATTTTGCTTTGGTTACTTGACCAACCAGCACAACATTTGTGTTGCTACCGAAGGCGGCCATACCGCCAATGGCGGGTTCACTATCCATCAATTAAACGGTATAATGTATCAATAGCAAGAATTCATTAATTATTGCTTGTCTCATTAACTAGGTGAAACCGTGAGTTCGGGCGCGAAAGATTCGAAGACATCAAAATTGACATTAATACCGGGCGTAGGCGCAGCAACAGCGAAAAAACTAGCCAGCGCAAAAATAGATACAGTATCCAAAGTAGCATCAGCCGGTACGGCTAAATTAGTCAAAGCGGGCTTACAGGCAGCAGTAGCAAAAAAGGTTGCAGCAGCCGCTAAAAAATTAGACGCCACATCTGTAGCAACAAAGAAAACCGCAACCGCTGCAAAGCAAGCCGTAAAAGCCGCCCCGGCGAAGGCTAAGTCAGCGGTAAAGAAGGCACCAGCAAAGGCGAAGGCTACAACAGCTAAGGCGAAAACGGCAGCAAAATCTGTGACTAAGAAGGCCGCCGACAAAGGGAAAAATCTAGCCGCTAAAGCTAAGACTAAGACCAAACCAAAAGCCAAACCTAGTTCTAACAAAATTGGTCCTTCCAGAGATACCCCGTTGTCTAAGTTGCCTTGGTTTAGAAACGCCAAGAAATAACTGCGGGAATAATTCAAAGACCTAGTCGATTTTGTTTATTCATGCCAAGGCGAAAGTATGGGCGGCTACGCAAGACCGTTGAACTTCCACCCAAGGAAAACTGTTCTCGCTGTCGCTCCGGAAAACACTGTCCAATACCGGGACATTCCGGTCAGGCGGTAAAACCACATCGCGCATGGATGGGTCCGGAAAAGGTCAGTAAACGCAAGGCCAAACAAAACTAGTCAAGACCAATGGCACTGGTTGACGGTGAGTTATCCACCAACTCGTGTTCCGGTGCATCAAGTTCAGCTAGATTAGCTCTCATCGATTGGGCTCGATTGTATACTTCTCGCAGTGTTTGGTCTGAAATCTCCAGATACACTCTGGTTGTTGCGATACTGCTGTGACCCAACAATTTCTGGATTGAAACCAAGTCTGCACCTCGTTCGAGTAAACCAGTTGCGAAATTATGCCGTAAAACGTGTGGCGTCAATTTGCCTTTTGGTAGTCCGGCCTCTATTGCAAGGGCGTCCATCAACCGCTGTACGCCTCGAGGTTGTATGCGCCGTCCGACCGAGTTCAGCAGGAGGGCGTCAAATTCTCCTTTGACTCTTAAATCCCTAACTGGTAGCCAGGCATTTATCATTTGTAGTGAGCGTTCAGTGAATAACACCAATCGATCCTTATCACCTTTGCCGCCGATAACCTTAGCTGATTTATCTTGAATATCAATATCGCCCAAATTTAGATTACAAACCTCGCTGACCCTCAATCCAGTATCCAGCATCAGCGTTACAACTACCGAAGCAACAGGATTTTCACTGGTTTTAGCCGCCTCTAGGACCATGGTTAATTCCCTCCGAGTTAGGGTTCTTGGCAGTCGTTTACCTGTTCTCGCTCTTGTCAAATGGTCGGGCCAGCGATGGCCCAGCCATTTTAGTAAGTGACGGGCTGCAGCCAGCCTTGCATTATAGGTAGTTGGTCTAAGGTCTGACAGACTGTGTGTCCAGAGGTCAATCCGGCCGTTAAGGGGCTCCATCCGCTGCGCCAGTTCATGAATAGTCAAGGAGTTGTAATCTGCCTCAGTAAGAACATTCTCGCCGGGTAGCAAGGTTTCGATATAAGACCGCAGACCGGAGATGTATGACTTCTGCGTATTGGCTGATTTATTTTCTGATTTGAGTTGCTTTTTGTAGCATTCCAACCACGGCAAATTTTGGAGGTGGAATAATCGTGGCGGCAGGGAAACCTCTTGATTGGTCAAACGTAACTGACTCGGCCGCATGGCCCGTCGTTCACGCGTGAAGGTTCCTCTGCTGTTTTCCATTGGCGTCACCGCCCCTCGCCGTAGCGAGTGTGCATCCCGTGCCCCGGAGGGCGTGTGGATGATAGAGGTGTAAGATATCAAACCATCGGGGTCGACGCTTCGTCTAAGGCCTCAGTTCTTACCGTAGGGAATCCAGTCGGTGCCGTTCCACCACATGATGGTCTGGTCCGACATTTGGCGCCAAGAATATCCGTTAGAATCGGTCCATTGCTGTAGCACTACCGGCTCAATTGCGGGCAGTGGCATTACTGGCAGAGGCATAACCGGTTGAATGGTTTTGCTGGTTGGCAGATTTTGTTTACTTGACCTTTTGCTTCTAACAAACAGCACCGCTATCGTAACAACGATGAGGATTAGCCCGATGGTAACATATTGCATTACATTACTTTCACCGCGATTACTAGCTACACTATCGCTTTCCTGTTGGTTATTTGATTCAGGTTCGATGATATTGTCAGTCGTCTCATCTAGTTCGTCGGCAGAATCCTGTTCAACAACCTCACAGCCGGAGTCATCTACGACGCTACCGATTGTCGTGTCTGGGCAATTATCTGCATTATCCAGTACCCCGTCTCCATCTGTGTCCGGCTCTATGTCAGGGATGTTATCATCGCCCGTGGAATTGTCAATAGTTTCCGTATCGTTCTGGCTGTTATTTTCGTCATTTTCCTCGGTTCCATCACTACCAGAGTTATCACCGTCGACTTCATCATCAGCAAGTTTAACGGGAATATCAACAGTGTAAGAATGAAGCACTGGTGTAGAATAGCCGGTAATTATCGGTGATAGGCTAAATACAATTGAGACATTCTCAGCGTTGTATTCTTCACTAATCGTTATCGATAGCACCAGATTCGCAAGTTGGTCAAAGTCACTATCAAAACTGAGGGAGATCTCAGTATCCACACAATCCGTACTAAAGGCGGGAATGCTGATTAATACTTCGCTTGAACTGGTACAGTGCAATGTCCAATGATTATTGAAGAGAAGGAAGTTTTCATATTCAATTAGGTTAATTTGGATTATTTTTGACAAATTAACCGGTAATTCAAGGGGCTCGTCATGAATTTGACTTTCGGTAAATACTGGGCCAACGACGATTGGTTCTGGCCTAATATCAAACGAAAATCTACTAGTCATCGAATCATTAAAATTAACGTCAAAGCCGATGGTTTCACTTTCATAATCGCCAATATTTGTAACAAGAATCTCGTAATGCGTGAACCCGAGACTTGAGATTTGATTCTCATCGGGTTTGTATTCATCAATAGAAATGTTACCGGAACTAGAAATCAACCGATAATCAAAGGCTTGATTGGTAGCCTGGAAACTGACTAATCTATTGTAGTACCCTAAGTTACTGATATTGACATTAAATTTCAAAAAATCTTGACCGTAGGTAAAATAGTCTTCATTAGCAAACGGTGGACTGAGGCTTGGTAAACCATCTTCAAATACAATACTATGCGTAAAATTGTCAAAGGTAACTACAATCTTGGGAAACACTTCTTCCGGCAAGGCAATTGCTTCGATAAGAAATTGCTCATCCGCGAGATAAACCTGCTCTCCTTCATCATTTTCAAATGATACTTCGACATAAATTGGCAGATTAATCACACTAAACTTACCCGCAGCCTCATTGGAAATTTGAACTTTTAACTCAACTATAACCGCCTCGCCCGCAGGTAGGGTACCACTAGTGAGTGGTTCAGTCTCTTCGGTCCATTCAACTCTAGCGATTTCCGCAGTATCATTTAGACTGAGTTGGTAAGAAAACTCGGTTTCATCTTCGCCGGTGTTTTTCAGTGTCAAAGACAAAATCTTTTTTTCGCATGAGCACAGGTAGTTTTCCTCAGACAGGTCTGAGTAACCAAAGTAGAAACTCTTGGAGATAAACTGCAGACCCGATCTATCGAATGAGATAGCTTCTCCATCAGCGAAGGTAATTCCAACATCGATCGAATAATTTCCGCCCCATACGGTGTCTGGATAGGAATAATTTTCGGTGATAGATGATGAAGTAATACCTCCAACTATGGTAAACTCGGTTAAATCTAAACGGAATTGTTCGAACAACTGGCCACTATTACTAATCCAACTGCCGACAATGGTTATCTGGTCAATATTCTCAACATCAAAGCCGTTATCTATCAAGATGGTAAACTGCATTATTGCGTACTCGCTTACATTGTTTGGAGCCCAGTTTAGTGTCTCTGGCGAGTCGACGGAATCCCCCGGTCGATGAATTTTAATTTCCGCTCCAGCATCACGTGCTGAGTGTTCCGAACCAGTTGACTTAAGCGGTAAGTTGTGGCTTTCAGCGTTGTAAGAAATTAAGCAAGAAGACAGGATTAACGCGGTGACAAGACCAGCAATTACCCTGTTCTGCATGGACTCTAGTGCCAACATATCCTTTTTTGAACTTTGTCAAAGGTGATTAAGCCTGCTCTTGTTCTCTCTTCATAGCACCGAATGATTGCTCTGCGACACCCAATATGGCACTTTTTAGTGAGGCTCGAAGTTGATTTAATTCACCATAACAGATGATTACGTCATCATACCTCAGTTGAATTTCAGGTTCGGGATTCCAGATTAATTTGTGTTCTCTTGACAGGGCAAACACTGGTATTTCATGACTTGATTTGAATAAATCAGCAATTTTGTTACCAACCATCATCGGATGGTTGCGCAATTGCAGAGACAGCACACCTGAGCCAGGTACGGTTCGAAGTAACTGGTCTAGGTCGACTTCTGAGAACGCAGTTTCGTTCACAACGTAATCGATAATCTCTCCAGCAACATTAACGCCGCTTGCTTTTTCAATACCTTCTAATCCTGGTGATGAATTCACCTCCAGTACCAATGGACCATTATTGCTTTCCAGTAGGTCGACACCGGCAATATTCAGGCCAAGAACTCTGGCCGCTCGACAAGCCTGTTCCTCGATTTCTGCGCTGATTTCAACCTTTTCAACGGTGCCATTGAGATGGTAGTTACTGCGGAATTCACGACCTCTTGCTTTACGTCGCATCGCTGCAACTACTCTATCACCAACCACTAAGGCACGGATATCTTTACCATGAGATTCAGCGATATATTCCTGCACGAGTACTGATTTGCCGGTAAGTAACAGCCCCTGAATTAAGCTTCTTGA
>DAUW01000026.1:10500-16286 GCA_002505355.1 Euryarchaeota archaeon UBA229
ACTGGTAGTCCTCCAACAAAATCTATCGCTGGCTCGACATCGATGATGTCTCTGACGTAGGTTGTTTTTGGTACCGGGATTTTGTTACGAGCAAGGATTTGCGATGCGTGTAATTTATCGCGACTTTGCAAAATACCTTGCCCGGTATTAGCAGTCCAAATTCCCAGTTGCTCCATGTGTCGAAGAACCGCTACACCATGCTTGGTAATAGAGTGCCCTATACGCGGAATCACTGCATCGTGCATGAAAGGTTCGCCTGCATAGTGAATGTCAATCGCGCCATCATCGACGAATAATGAGAACTTCATCGGGTCAGTGACCTCGACATCAATACCGCGGGCTTGAGCTTCTTGAACTAACCTTCTGGTGCTGTAGAGCCGAGGCCCTCTAGACAACACTGCTAGTTTTTGCTCCATGAGTATCGGTGCTACCAGTCCTTTTTGATATCATCGCAGTAATTATCTGTTATACGACAATAGAGTCTTTGAAGTGCTTATTCTACTTCCAAGGTCCATGTCCGACCAAGAGACCCAATCTGGGGAGGCAAATATTGAGCCCCCTGAAATTGACAAACAGGGTACAGATACAACGGAGGAAACAGGTTCTGTTGAGAGTTTAGGCTCGCTAAAGGAATCCTTGAAAAAGTCACGCTGGAACGTATTTATGTTCCTTGGCTTAGCTTTCTTGATGTTCGGGTTTGCTTTATTCCCAATGCCAATGGACGCTGATTTCGAGTACGGTACCGCAGAGAAAGATCTTGGTTTCGTTTGGGGGCCATCACTGGCAGGCGAGGACTTCATGGATGTACCATATGAAGTGACTGTCAAAGTAAATCAACTTCCCGCAACAACTGGCAATATAACCCTCGAGGTCTTTGTTGTTCAAATTGATGATTGCACGGATCCAGAATCTGCAAGTGATGCCGAGACAAAAGCCCGGGCAGATAATGACCATGGATATCAGTACGGTTTCGTCAACTCACCAGTAGAAGGCAGATCGTACACTTTCGATTTTAATCTGGACATGGGCCAATATTGCTTAACTGCTAAAGCTGTTGGTCAAGATGGAACAGTCGTCGACCCGAGTAGAACTAATCTAGATGTTTCAGGTAAGTTATGGCCCAATCAGGTGATTGCTGGATTACCAGGAATAGTATTCCTCGGGCTCTCTACATTTGCTTTCATCGGGGCACAGAAGGTTGGTAAACAGGTAAAATCAATATTAGAAGACAAGAAGGTAACCGAAGAGCAAATGGTGCTAGATGAGGCGAGGCGACAGAAAATTGTTGCAGGCCCGGGCGGCCCACCTAAACCAGTCCCTGGCCCTGGCGGTCCACCAAGCGGGGTAGCTGGACCATCTGGCGCACCTCCAAGTCAAACTCCATCAGGTCCAACTAATGTGGCAACCGACAGCCAATCAACACGTGCTGGACCACCACAGACAACTGTACCCGAACCCGTTACTCTACCTGACGATGGTGCGACATTTGAGGACGCAGGAAATGGCTACTATTATCGCAAGCTGGCGAATGGTTCCTACGAGCAACAAGTCTACGTGAAAGACGCTTCTGGTAATTATGTTCCATATCAAGCGGAATAGATTTATCACAACGACAATCAGTGATTTTTTGAGTCAAAACACAAGATGATTGAAAGGGTAAAGCGTCAACGCACCGGTGGTGAAGAGATTGTCTGACGACTTGAAATCCAGTCTTACAGCGGCCAAACTCAAAGCCCTATGTATCCTAAATGACCTGCCAACCAGCGGTAATAAATCAGAACTAGTCGGACGATTATTAGAGTCAGGGCTATCAAAAGACGAGTTAGGAATTGAGGCCACTGTCGATAGTAAGTCAACTCAGTTAACCGGTGGAGAGGAATCAATAATTCAACCGTCATTGTCGCTCGAAGACGAGGATACTCTCACTCCCGATGTAGAGCCTGTCGTCGAACAACCGGCTGCTGAGGCAATAATTACTCTGGATTCGGATGATGACGTGCTTGATGCTGAGGTTCTTGATGCAGAGTTTGTCAGTCTGGAGGAAGAGGTTAAGCTACCAAAGAAGGAAGTTGTGGTCAGTAAGAAAGCACCGTCTGCACAAGATGCCGCAACCTTGCTCGATATGGTAAAGCAACCAAAAATTGCTGCCGTGTTTGTTATTGTGCTAATTTTAGGTGCCGGCACTTGGTATTACTTCAATAATCAATTAGAGCCCTTTACTGCGGATAAGTTACGCTATGGCGATGAAATGACATACACGATTTCGGATGGTGATTTCATGGCCAGTGATGGATTTCTTGATTATGTTCTCGACCAATTCGAAACCGAGGAGGATATTTGTAAACTGCGCTTATTATTCTCAGGAACTGGTGAATTATCGATTACTGACGGCGACCAGTCCCAACTAGTCTCGCAGTCCTCACTCGACCGAAAGGGCGCAGTTAGTGCCAAAGGCGGGCAAGGGATGGATTGGTTGGCAGTAGAATCTGTATCAAATTACGATTTGACCGATTTAACTATCCAACGACAATTGACCTCGTTTCTAGATTCAACTATCTGCTCTAATAACAAGGCAAGCATGACTGGAGATGCCGATTTTATCTCAACACAATGGACTGAATTGAGAGACAGAGCGTCGATTGGAACCTCAGTAAATTGGAATCTTAACGTTGAGGATGCGTACCAAGGTTACCTGATGACTTTCGGCGTTGGCGGAATTCTGGGCGAATTGGATACCTTATCGCCAGGGTTTTCGATGCTGCTTCAGCCAGTTGAATTACAAGAACTGCTTGCTAATGATTACATCGATGATGGAGCATCAGGCTCTAGATTAGGTTGGGACTGGAGAGTGCTGGGAACCGAGAAGTTAGGCAGTACCGATATGTGGAAAATCGTTGCAACAAACCAAGATGTCCAAGATTTGTGTTTGGGCTCTGCTAGCATGACCTTACTGGTCGAAGAGGGCAACCCGTGGGCGACCAAGCAGACGGTGAATGTCGTTATTTCCGGCAGCGATAGTAATCGCCAAGGCTGCTCAACCACCACGAAACTACTGGGCGATTATGTCCTGCCCGATGGAGAATTGACCATGAGTCACACATTTCAAAAATCCTCGCTTAATAGAGGCACAAAAGGCTTAGAATTCGGGCTATCATACGATGCACGGCCTCAAGCAAACGAACTTTCACCGAGCGATGGTGATCTAAATGATTGGGGGCCAAATGGCGAACATATGCCGGACCAATCAACCATTAGGACCCATAGCATAGAAGCCGCAGTTGATTGTTTAGAATATCTTCAATCGTCTGCTTCCGGAGCAGTTGCTGCAATAGATGATGGTGGCTATATTTGGCGAGCAATTGAACAGCAATTTGATACCACTACACAATGGAATCTCTCATGGATTGCTAGCGACGACATTGCCGGCTGGGTAACTTTCAACATAACCGGTACACCAAGTGCTGAAAACTGTCAATTTGATCAAAAGGGCAGCTATGATGAAACCGTATCGTATAACAGGGAATTCATCCCCAAGGTTCTCAACATCTCAACTATTGAAGAATCACTGCTGGATTCCAACCGGTTTCCAGCCCTCTCCTCTGACCAGGGAATATTCACCGATTCCGGCGCATACCATCCTGAGACTAGAGTTGGCTATCTGGTTGTTGTTCCCGGAAGCGGAATTAATACTATATTGGCCAATATCGGTGACGCAACTGACGGAGCCTGTACCGTCGACATATCTAGAGAGTGGACTGAAAACGGTTTTGATAAACGCTTTAATTTGATTGCTGATGCTACAAATGGTCGAATCATCGGTTGGAATTACGTCATGAATACGTGATTATTTCCATTTGGTTTCAAACATCGATAAGTCTGGTGCAGCTTTGACCTCGGCGTATTTTTCTGGTTGTTGTTCGTACCTATTCTGGTTTAATGATTGAGTGAAAAGTTGCTGTGGCGGCAACTTCTCGGGAACGCTAGGTGCGTTATTTTGCCTTAGTCTAACTATGAGTAGGATAATTACCAGCGATGCTAGAACTCCAATTATGACTGCCATAACATTGTTAGAGATTGCATCGATAATGCGAGAAACCGTAGACTGATCATCGGCTTCAATCACCACAGGTGGGTGATAAACGAAGTAGGAAATGTTCCAAGTATATTCTGCCGAGCCAAACTCATCCATCGCAACTGCCCTAATGTAGTACGGGCCAATGGTTCCATTACCAGCACATAGTATGCCTCCGAAGCCAAACTCAGTGATCGAGCAATTAAACGGGCCCTCATCATATGATGAATTGGAGGAAAGTAGAGTACTGTTTCGATACCAATAGAACTCAAGTCCGATATTCTGTACGTCAGCTTCGCTCAAACTGAGATCCATTGATAGTGATAATTTATCTTTGGTAGCATTAATTGTTGAGTTCTGCAGTGATGAGAATGCAATGTAGTCATAGCGATTGACTCCATCATCAATTAGGTCATTACAGTTATCGTCGATGCCGTTCCAAATTTCTGGCGCATCTGGATTTATTGCAATATTTGTATCATCACACTCTTCAAACCATCTAAAGCCGTCGCCATCCTCATCTAAATCGGGTACTCTCGGATTGGTATTGGTTTGCAAAACCTCGACACCATCGCTCAAACCGTCACCATCAGTATCAAACATAGTTGGTTCGCTACCAACAGTCAAAATCTCGAAGCCATCCTCAAGCCCATCATCATCAGTATCATTGTCTAATGGGTCAGTATTCATTGTATTATATTCAACAAGGTCAGCCAGCTGATCATTATCCCGGTCAAGTCCGACAAAATCCTCATCAATCAATTCGTCACAGTCATTATCAATTGCGTCCAATAATTCAACTGCATTGGGGAATATTTGATCATTGGTGTCGTTGCAATCTTGGAACCAATAGAAACCGTCAAGATCAGTATCGTTATCATAGAACAGTGGATCTGACTGATACTCGAGGACTTCCTCACCGTCCTCGAGCATATCTCCATCAGTATCCTGCAAATTGTAATCTGTGCCATATACGTGAAATTCTGCATAGTCACTTAATTGATCTGCATCTGAGTCAGTTTGGTTGAAGCCTTCATCCCAGAGTCCGTCACAATCATCGTCCACATAGTTTAGCACCTCGAGTGCACCAGGGTAAATCTGGTCGTTGGTATCATTACAATCTTGGAACCAATAAAAGCTGTCTAAATCAGCGTCTTGATCGGGAACTAGCGGGTTGGTCGAATAGACATTTACCTCTTCTCCATCCAACAACCCGTCATCATCAGTATCGCTGTCTAGTGGGTCAGTTCCGTTGACTAAAATTTCCCTTCCGTCTTCAAGCCCATCATTATCAGAATCAATCGACAACGGATCTGTTCCATAGATATTGATTTCATCTCCATCATTGATTTGGTCGTCGTCAGTATCTATGTCGTCAGGATCTGTGCCATAGACCTCAGTTTCGTTGTAATTAGTTAGCCCATCGCCGTCACGATCGGTGTTCAGTTCTGTACCGTAAATGTTCAGTTCCCAATCAAGCAAGGTTCCAGTGTCACCGTTTCCTTGGTCTTCAAGACTTAGTGTCCATTCACCGAAACTATCCTCGTCCCAGTGACGCACCGAAGTGAACATCCAATTATTCCAATCGTTTCCGCTGTCTTCGTGCTTTTCTGACAAAACGCTTTGCGTTCCGGCTGGGCTGGTGAGAATTATTTCCAGGTCGCCTCGATACGAATGGTCTATATCGACAATAACCTCAACGTGTTCAATCTTT
>DAUW01000055.1:0-311 GCA_002505355.1 Euryarchaeota archaeon UBA229
GAAGCAAGCATCACCTTTTGGCGCTGGCCTTTCGATAGATCTTTGCACATAGTATTACGCTTTTCTTCTAACCCAAACCAGCTCAACCAATGTTCAACTTCTGCTTCTGCGTTTTGTATATCCCTCAGTTTTGCGACAAATTGGAGAAATTCAACGGGAGTTAGGTAGGATGGCGGCGATTCAGATTCTGGCACAATTCCGATATTTGCTTTAACTTTCTGTGGGGATTTTGTAGCGTTAATCCCAAGAACCTCGATTTGACCTTTGCTAGGCTTGAGCTGTCCAGTAAGGAGTTTGATGAAGGTAGATTT
>DAUW01000055.1:632-15102 GCA_002505355.1 Euryarchaeota archaeon UBA229
ATTTACCAGCTCCGTTGGGACCAAATACACCAAAGAATTCTCCTGAGTGTACCTCAACATTCAATGGATGCAAGGCAATAAAATCACCATATTTCTTCGCCATATCAACTGCTTTAACCAGTGGCGGCGACTCATCCATGAATCACGCTATACCTCATATTCTTTGTATTATTGGATAACTCCGTAACAGCATAAATCATGAAGTGAGTTGCAGTGGCAATATCATGGACGAGCCTAATTCACGCGTTTTATCGATAGAAAAAATTTCTGTTAACGATCCCTATATAGATGGTTACATTATTTTGGCGACCATTAATCGCCCAAACAAACTCAATGCTCTAAATTCTGCGGTTATGGATTCACTGAAATCATTGTGCGCTTGGGTAGAATCAAACCAGATGATTCGCTGTTTGGTAATTACTGGCGCTCAACCAATGCCTGCTGATGAAGGTAAGCGCCCAAAGCCAAACGCCTTTGTTGCCGGAGCAGATATAGCCGAATTTGTCGGCATGGATAGCCGGGCGACTCGGGACAAATTTGCCGACAATGCTGTGGAAGCAATATGGTCATTGACCAAACCCACCATCGCAATGATTGACGGATTCGCTCTAGGCGGCGGCTGTGAGCTAGCATGTTCCTGTGACATTAGAGTTGCATCAACTCGCTCCAAGTTTGGCACCCCGGAGATAAACCTTGGACTAATCCCGGGCTATGGTGCAACCCAAAGACTGACAAAATTGATTGGTTATGGTAAAACCCTGGAAATGGTCATGTCAGGTGAAATGATCAGTGCTCAGGAGGCTCTAAACATCGGGTTAGTAAACCACGTGTGTGAACATGATAACCTAAGGGAATTTACGATGGAATTAGCCACCAAAATAGCAACAAAATCTGTTCATACGCTGATTACCGCAAAACGCGTAATAAGAGCGGCCCTAAACAGTACGCTAGACGCTGGGATTGCCCTTGAAGCAGAAGAGTTTGCTAATTTATTCGACAGCAAAGACCAGCAAGAGGGGGTAAGAGCGTTTATGGAACGCGACAAGCCCAAGTGGCACGATGAATAAAACCAACTCGAGCCTAGTCTTCATCCATCTGTAGTTTCATCGCTGCCAATGCATCACTAGCGTTTGGCAAGGGAAGTGTCGGAAGGTTGCCGTCTGGTAGAGGCGGCAGAGGCATACCATCTAACCCTGGCAATTCAAGGGCTTGGGGTTTCTTATCAACTTCCTCAAACCCAGAATCAAGCGGTGTTCTCAATTTTAGTATCGTCACCTCGTCAAGCCGTATGAAGGTCGCACCGTAGACATGCCCAGCCTCAGGTTTAAGCGGCTCGTCTATTACACTAAGGCCACTTTCTGGATTTTGTAGAAGTGCTACTATGTCTTCTCCCTCATTGTGCTGTTCCCACATGCGCACGGTTGAGGCTCTTATTTCGGCAAGTTGATTTCGCCGACGCTTCTCAATTCTCTCTCGTATCTCCTGATGCTTTACCCTACGATTTGAAACAGTCATCTCAATATCAGCGTCCTCTACTGATTCCGGGCTTACTTCGACAACATACTCATCAGCTGTGTGAACATTTTCTACTGTGACTTCAACTTCGAGATATTCCTCGTCTTCCGCATCTTCCGCATCTTCCTCGTGGCCTGATGAATTTGCCGCTTGTATCTTGGCAAGTTTTCTTTCTCGCAGCGAAACTCCATCTAAATTCTCTTCCGTGGTAACCGGTGCCGGTATTTCGACTGAATCGTCGGCGACAAAATCTGATTCTGTGTCAGCTTCATCAGCCGCATTAACGGCATCTCCAGACTTTGGCTTTACGACAGCCTTCGTTCCTCTTCCGCCGAGCATCACCCAGAATAAAGCTGAGACGAAGGTGATAGCAATCAATGACCATTTTCCGTCACTTGACAGGCTCGAAGCTGAGGTCAAATAAAAAACTCCAGCACTGACAGCAACCAGCGCACAAACAGTTCGGAAAAACCCCATGCCCCTCGGTATCATCCAGTTGCTTCTGATTTATCATGCTGATGGCAATTGGTTGAACAAGTTCTGTAATGCCCTGCTTCTATGGCTGAATTTCTGCTTTACTGCCGAATCGACTGCTCCGAATGTTTTGCCGTGCGTGCTGTGTGAGCCATAGTTTCCCGGTGATAATGGATTTAGGTTATCGTCTAAATCACATGGGATAAAGATTGGATCAAAGCCAAAACCCTGCCCATCCATAGATTTAGTAGCAATATGACCAGGACAAATTCCCTCACCAAGCATAACTTCTCCGTCTCGCCACAATGCAGCAACCGCCATGAAGCGTGCTGAACGCAAACTAGCACTTGAGACCGGGTCCTCGGTAGTTAAATGATTCAATAACCTAATAATTCCCGCATTACCGATAGTGCTGTAAACATATGAAGAATATACCCCGGGAAAGCCGTCTAAAGCATCGATAAATAGTCCAGCATCTTCCACCAGTATCATATCACTTGGGGAAAAATTACTTGGTAAATGCTGCCTTGCTTGACTAATTTTTGATTTTGCTACTTCCTCTAGAGTTTCAGCTTGAGGCTCATACAATACACCCTCTTGAACAACAAGTTGTTTGACTTCATAACCTAATGCAGAGAGGTGGTTACCTGCTTCGGCTAACTTTCCGGCGTTGCTAGTGAGGAACCATATTGTCGGACTCATGACGCGGCCTTGGGTTGTGAGTTATCATGCCTATTGACAAATCTAGTGGAAATTTTTGATTTTATGGTACAATTTAACATTGGAGACAATTTAGCAATTGTATGATTCAACACGTAACCATGGTTGCGCTGGGCGGGGCCATAGGGGCAATTTTGAGGTACACAGCCAGCAATATACTACAAGCTACAAATTTTCCTTGGCCGACTTTCACCGTGAACGTGGTTGGCTCTGTAAGCATTGGAATTCTGACTGCAATAGCGATGAACTACACCCTTTCCCAAGAAACCATGCTATTCCTCAGCACGGGATTGTTGGGTGCATTCACCACTATGTCTACATTTTCTATCGAGACTGTGGGTTTACTGAAGGCGGAAAATTATATCATAGCCTTAACTTATGCCACGCTTTCATTTTGTTTGTGTATCATTGGGGCATTTGCTGGTTATAGCCTTGGTTCGAAATTGAACTTAGGCTGAGCGTTGCATTACTTTATGTACAAGTAGTATGATGAAATTTCGTAAGGGGGAGGCTGAAGGAAATTTAGTGTGCCCTAAGAGTTGATGTTATGACAACGCTGATAAACAAGATGAATGATGCATTAGGCTGGGAATTGAGAGCAATAAACATGTATGCACACTATGCTGCTAACGTGACTGGAATCCACCGCTTGCAATTGTCTCCGATGTTCAATACTGAAATGACTGAATCTATCGAGCACGCCGACATAGTGCGAAAAGGAATTGTTCAATTGGGCGGTATACCGGTCACTGAGCGAAACACACACCCGATAACTCACACTACAGACTACATGGAAATGCTAAACTATTCATTAGAAACCGAAGTCAAGGCGTCCGAAGTCTACGCTGAGTTACTCCCCCTCATCGACGAGACCGATGATTTGTATGATTCAATTGAGCAGATCTACCTATCTGAACTAAAAAGCGTTGAGGAGATGCGACTCCTAGTGGGTTAGATTAACCGTGATACCTAACTCTTGACCTCACATCATCGAGGCGTTTCAAGACGTTTTCAGCAATCGGTGGCAAACCTCCCGATAATTCTGACAGTGGACCCAACTCACTATCGCATTGAAGGTAGCCATGAAGGAATTTTTCCATTCCGTTTATGATGTTAGGATGAGAAGCACCCAGTATTTCATCCATCACATGAAGATCAATACCAAACCTTTCTACCTCGTACTCGACAGCTGAAAGCCCGAAATCAATCAAATATGCGCGATTATGCTCGTCGATTAGTATGTTGTTTGTCGACAAGTCACCATGAGTCACAGCCATCCTGTGAAGCCTTCTTACCGCATTACCTGAGTTATAGAGAGCAGAATCAATATCACTTTGGCAAGAATTACTATCCCGCAAGACGTCAATAAGTGGTCTACCATTCATTTTTTCCATCACAATCAGGCCATTCTCTAAATCAACATCCCAAACTGCTGGAACCGGTAATCCAGCATTTTTTATTCTCACAAGAATTCTGGCCTCACTGAGCATTCGGCGATAACCAAGCCGCTTCTCGAGATCCGGATGTCGCCACGCCCGACTACGACGCAATTTACGAACCGCAGGCTTACCCATCCACGAACCTGACCAGACCTCTGCTTCAGCACCCAAATGTAGCCTAGCCTCCGGTTCGAAGAACATGTCACTGGCTGAGAGCACTCATTTATTTATATCACGGAATAACAATTGTTGAAAAGGAGCAATGCTTGGGCAGCATGAATCATATGACCATAACCTTGCCAATGTGCTCCATTGATTTCATGGATAATTCGCTATCTCCTGAGGAGTTGGCGATTGCTGATCGTATTACAGAATTAAAGCAGCAATTAGGTGCTAAGCTGATGGTTTTAGGCCATCACTATCAACGGGATAGCATTGTCATGCATGCCGACTTCATTGGTGATTCGTTTATGCTAAGTCAAAAAGCGGCGGACTCAGAGGCTAAGTTCATCGTCTTTTGTGGAGTGCATTTCATGGCTGAATCTGCCGATATCCTCACTGATGAAAATCAGCACGTGATTCTGCCAAATTTGCGTGCTGGATGCTCAATGGCTGATATGGCAACACTGCCCGATGTGGAAACTGCATGGGCTGAGATAATCACTGAAACTGGTCTCAACGATCCTATTAATCGTCATGCACCCGATGAAGTGCCGGATGATGGAAAGTCGTACCTAATTCCAGTCACTTACATGAACAGCAGCGCTGATCTCAAGGACTTTGTTGGCCGCCATGGCGGGATTGTCTGCACATCCTCCAACGCCACGGGAATACTGAATTGGGCATTTGATAGAGCAGGTCCCGATGGTGCTGTTTTGTTTTTCCCCGATCAACACCTTGGTCGTAATACCGGACTATCAATGGGTATAAAAGAGGCTAAAATGCCAACTTGGGTACCAAAGATTGGCTCTGACCAATCACTGAAAGGTGCGAAAATAATCCTATGGCACGGGTTCTGCTCTGTACACAAGCGATTTACAGTGGAGCAGGTTGAAGATTTTAGAAATCGACATCCCGATGGAGTCGTTATCGTTCATCCCGAATGCCCCAAAGAAACCGTCGAGGTTAGCGATGCTAATGGTTCTACTCAGTTTATCAAAAATTATGTCGATCAACTCCCCAGCGGTAGTAAAATTGCCGTCGGTACTGAGATAAATATGGTGGCGAGACTGGCTGATGACCACCCTGATAAGCACATAGAATGCCTTGATGACAAAATTTGTCCCTGCTCAACAATGTACATGATTCATCCAGCTTATTTGATGGATGTGCTAGAAAAACTAGTCGACGGTGAAATTCCTAATCAGATAAAAGTTCCAGAAGCGGTTCAGCACGGCTCGCTTTTGGCATTAGAGAGAATGTTAAGCATCAAGCAATAGTTCATTCTTCCTCGAGATACTGTAACCCTATCTTAGCCTCAGATTGTTTTTGATTAATATAGATAAACACTATCACAATACCGACTACAGATGAAATTTGTAATACTGTGTTAGAGTATGATTTCAGTTCGGGTTCCCAAGAGTGCACTTTTATGACCACTCCATCATCTGACTCTTCTAGATAAATTAGATGATCTTCGAGTACTATCGGCCCCCATTGGTCTACTTCATCAGCAGTTAGGACGTGAGTGAAGTTATCTGCCAAGTACATGTAGAGAATTTCCCCGTCATAATATTCCTCAATTGGGTTGGTAGGGTCAAGAAAATCCTTCATTACCCAAGCAATAACTCCATCATTTATTGACGGGTCGTAAGAGGAATATTTACCATCACCAAGTAATCTAGACTCTCCGGTAGCCCTGTCTATCAGTACTATTCTATCAACCGACGTCACATTGACGGTTACCAAAATATAATTCCGGTCAAAGACCAAATCGATTATTGTTGAATTAGCCATGTTTGTTGGTGTCCCCCACTCTTCTAGGGTTTGTTCATCCTCCTCACTCGCTGATGCATTTATTGCATATGAGAGCGAACCGGTAAGTTCAAGATTGCTCAAGTATATCTTACTGGGTTCTGATGATTCGAAAAATACAAAATCATTGCCTTCACATTTGACATAGGTGATATTATTATTCGGAATCCCTAGATCTATCGTGACTCCATTTAGCTTTTCAGCAGTTAATTCTCCATCCTTCAACGTCATCAAAACATACTCATTCCCAGTAAAGCACAACTCTGCATGTTCAACATTTTCAATTGATTTTTGATAATGTACTACCTCTGGATAATCTATATCAACGACAAAAATAACACTGTTATTTGCCATCATCAATTTATCTCCAGTCAACTCATATATCGAATCTGATGCAAGTGTTGGCTGGACAACCTCAATACCGTTATCGCTTAAATCAGCCAAGTCGTATAATTTCAATAATCTTCCATCTTCTGAGGTATTATCTATGGTCGCTAACCAACCATCGGCGCCAGATGCGCCCTCCGGTGCTTCAACACCTTCGGCAGGTAGTGATTGATGGGTCAAATCCCAGGTTATTACCGAAGCAACGATTACTAAAACTAAAAATGCCATAATTCCGGTCTCCCTTGAACTAGGTCTGGCGAACCTAGCCGCGGTTTTGCCCAATTTACTACGGGCAATATTGTACGCCTTGCGCGGGTTTGTAAGCAAGGTTACCAAACGAGCATTGATGGTTCTCTCATCTAAAATACTCCACACTGGTTTCGAGGTTTTGTCAGCGAGGTTTACCGCAATGGAGGCTACTATCATACCTCCTGCGATATCTAAAATCCAATGTATCCCTAGGTATATGATAGCAAATGCTGTTAACATCACATAACCAAGAACTATCTTTCTATAAAGTGCCCATCTCTCATCGTGGTCAAACCGCTTTATGCATAACCACACTGCATATGGAATTCCGATATGGAGTGACGGCATACAATTAGTGAAAGGATCGATTCTACGGAACCAATCCGATATCTCAGGGTTTAATGAATAAGCAAGAGTCTCCATTTCAGGGATGTAAGCACCGGTAACTCTCACATTGAAAAATAAGTAAAATGGTACCGCCAGAATGTAAACCCAAGCAATGGTTAAGGTTACTCGGTCAGCCATCCATCGATCATCGAAATAAGCAAAATAAAACACTGAAACATAGCAAATAAACATGAACCCTGCAACATAAAAATGAGTCAGTGTAACAGTAAGCCATTGAGCCTCGAAGAATTTCTGTACGTGCAGTACAAGATCGCCTTCGATAGCATAAATCCATGGTGTCATGTCAAGCCCGGTGCTAGCCATGAGGATTCTGTCAACTTCATCTAGCCCGTCCTTTGCATTGTAGATCATGAATAAAATTAGTACGTGAATCCAATACCGCCTGAAAAAATCAACAAATGTGGTAAGCTTCAGCTCCATCCACTTCGGCTTAAAGACTGGTAAGAGAATAACCCCGAGAGCGAGAGCAGATATCATCCACGTGAGATAAACACCTTGCATAACCAATTCTCCCCAATTTACCCTTGAGACAATTATACATCAAACCCTCGCCTTCACAGGGTAAAAATCAACCTTTCACGCCTTACCATGCGCCGTGAACATATGGCTTACCACCATCTGGGTCCTCATTGTTGGCCAAGGCCCACAATCGTTCAAATCGGTAGATGCCACTTGAGCAACCTTTGGTCCACTCAAATGCTAATGCGTATTTACCAACAGTCCTAACCTTGGGCTTCTCGGCAGCCATTGACTCAACTTCCCTACGCAATGCTTTGGCGGTTTCGTCCTCATTACGCAGTGGTGCACACTTCGCACAGGGACAGAAATAGCGAATATCATCATAAGTAACAGAAAATTTGCTGCCTTCAGCATAGGTCAAATTCATGGCGGTATCTTGCCTTTCTAACCTGACTAGTTCTGGAATCTTAGACATTTAAACTGCCTCAAATAATTTCTAGTCCTGGAGAATCCGAAGAACCTATTTGTGATTTTATTGCTTCTACGACCTTAGCAAAGGCAACTGCAGAGGCGCCATCTGGCTCGCTAACAATGCGATGTACTCCGTCGTCTCCTCCCCTAACAAAACCGGGATCGAATGGCAATTCGCCAAGAAACGGAACGCCAAATTCTTCGGCGGTCGATTTGCCACCGCCCTGCTTGAAAATGTCAAGAGTCACGCTAAATCTGCCCTCTTCATCGGAGGTGGCTTGGTGCTTTTTCCCACCGGGCCCGGCTACCTCAACAACAGTTGCGGGGCTGGTAACGCCTGAAATTGTATAACCACTCATATTCTCAACAACACCCAATACTGGGACTTTCAATGACTCTGAGAAATTTATCGATTTGCGACTATCAAGTAACGCAACGTCCTGAGGTGTAGTTACAATCACCATGCCATCGATATCGGGTAGTGATTGTGCTACTGTCAGTGGCTCATCAGAGGTGCCTGGAGGGAAATCAATTACCAGATAGTCGAGTTGACCCCATTCAACGTCGCCAATAAATTGTTGAATTGCTCCTAGTTTTATCGGTCCTCGCCATACTACAGGAGTGTCTTCATCCTCGAGTAGGAACGCCATCGAAATAACTTTGACCCCTAAGTGGCCTTGGGCTGGATGGATTCGACCCTGTTCAACGTGCAAACGCTTGCCGTCGAGGCCCATCATCTTAGGTACATTTGGCCCTGTGATATCAATATCTAATATTCCAACCGTATGACCCTGCTGAGCCAGTGATAGTGCTAATCCGGTTGATACTGTTGATTTGCCAACACCACCTTTTCCGGATAAAACCATGATTTTGTGTTTAATCTTTTTACCAATTTCTTGCATTGCCATCTTACGTCTCATGTTTGCATAAGCGCTCTCCATCTGTTTTTGTTGCTGAGGAGTTGGGCCGTCTGGCGAATCATCCGCTTTCGGATTGTGGGTGGTCACTGGTGAATCGGCCATGAATTTTCCAAATAACAATCCTACTTCAACCCATAGGTGTCTCCAAGAGAACTTTTCAATATGGAGTAATGAGTGAATATGGAGATTACCGGGAATAAAATCATCAGGTAGCCCAACGACATATCATTGTATGCCCAACCTAAGCCTACTGAGAGTGGCACTGCGATAATCGAAGAAAATAGATACGTTGAACGGTAATTATCGGCTGATGTTTCAAGAAGTAAACACAATGGTCCACAAAAAAACGTCATTAAGCTAATACTTACCACAACAAAACAAAATAAAAGTTCGTTGTCATTAGCGGCAAATATAATGTGTAAAACAAACATCGAAACAAAGATTAGCCCGAATAAGGATACAGCACGCAACTTACCAATCATGCAGGAACAATTCAAACCAATAAATAGGCTGTCATAACTCTGACTGTTTCTCAATAGAAATAATCTAAATATCTAGTTTCTGTAGATATACCATGCGCATATTATTTGTTTGTGTGGGCAATTCGTGCCGATCCCAAATGGCTGAAGGTATCGCCAAGTACCACGGTCATGAGGCTGCTTCCGCAGGCACTCACCCCGCCAGCCAAGTTTCAGAAAACGCGATAAAAGTGATGCAAAGCATGGGCATAGAGACCACTGGAATGAGTCCAAAAAGTATTGATTTATTCAATCCCGGAGATTTTGATCTTGTTATCTCTATGGGCTGTGGTGTTGAATGCCCAGCAATAAAACTTGATGATGATTGGCAGTTGGATGATCCGGTCGGTAAGTCGATGACAATCTTCCAGCAGACCGCAAATGAAATTGAACGTCGAATACTACTGCTTGAATGATTATTCTTCTTCTCGCTCCGGCAAATCGCCATGGCCGTCTAGTTCGATCCTGAGAACACTTACTGTCCGATCTCTACCGTCATCTGAAGGAATTACCTCGCTTTCACAACTTATTTCGCCGATAACTACTTCCTCAGGAAGGCTTTGAGCAATTATCCCGTTTCGTCGACGACAAACTTCGGCAACATCAACTGCTCGACCAATTGCAGCCCCTCTAGCAACCAACTCAAGATTGCGGTCACCCGCTTCCATTGCCATAACTACTGCCCGTACATATGCGTGTAATGGTTTCTTGCCGATGAAAATCGTCCGTCTATCTGTCATGCTGAACCCTGTTTGACGATAAGGGTCCAACGGTTAAATGTTACTTAGGGAAAAACGTTGGTTTGGTGCGAGCGCCGGGACTCGAACCCGGGTTCAGGCGTTGGCAACGCCCGGTGATAACCACTACACTACGCTCGCTGGGTAGTAAGCCCACCAAACAGGGGTATAAACCGTTATCGGAAACAATTTATTCGAATCCAAATCTGTCATCTAAGTAGTCTTTACCTTTCCCTCGTCGGGCCAAAAATAAGACACTTGCACCGGCTACAATGGTAAATCCAATAAGAATTATTACTAACACTGAAGTAGAGATTGTGTCACTATCCAAACTTGGAATGATACTTACTTCCTCCTCAATGACAATTGTGACCGGGATAATCGCAGTTGCAACATCAAAACTGTCAATTGCTTGGATTTGAATTTCATGAGTCCCGAGCGGAGTGCTACTACGAACGGACAATTGTACAGAGAATATTCCATCACCAGCAATCCGATCGCCATTAATTCCGTTGTCATTCATGTTCACCCATCCGGACGGAGCCCCCAGCTGAGCAAACACTCCTAGATTTGCTCGTGCATTGGTGACGCCGTCTTGATCGCTAATTTCTGCCTCAAACACAACCAGCATCGAATCTGCTTGCCTTGTATATCTTGTCAAGTCATCAACAACTATTGTTGGTGCCGAATTTTCCACCGTAATTTCGATAGGTATCACCTGATCATTTGGGATGTAATGTGGCCCATAGAGATGGTCAATATCACGTACACCATTCAGCCATACGTCGGTAATACCGACCTTACCCAGTCCGTCAACTAATACAAATTTGAGAGGCTGCTTACCCGGCGCCATACCTTCGGGGATTACCATCATAGTCGTCCAAATTCCTGATGAGTTGGTTAATGCAAGCAAATCTCCGCCATACTCCCTCAAGTCTAGGCTTACACTTGTTACCCCATGACCATCATAAGCCTCAACATTGACAACGATACTGGTGCCTCGAGGTCCTTGACTAGGGGATATCTCAGCGTGAGTCATGCGAGGGGCTTGGTTGGTGATTGTGATATTACTGGAATATGTTGCGACGAAATCAAATGAATCTGTGGCTGCTACAGTCAAAGAATATTCGCCAACTTCTAAACCCTGGACAATAATTCTTGTTGAGTATTTGTCATCACCGATAGCTTTGTCACCGTTAATTCCTCGGTCATTCATGACAACTATTCCCCCACCAATTGAATTGAGATCGACTGTTACCTGCTCAAGGTTCCAATCAACATCTGCAACCTCAGCCACAAGAGTTGCTACACTGCCACCCTCTGAAGTAACAATTCCCTCAAGCAGATACAGCCCATTAATCACTGGAATAGAGTTATCTTCCGCAGTTACAACGGCTGGCGAAATTACTCTAGTAAGCAGTTGTGTTTCAGTGAAGTTTGCCATGTATTCCTCCTCACCGAATGGAATCTCTAATATCCTTGAGACACTGGAAATTAGCCCCTGTAGTGGACCCTGGTTGATTATCGCCCCATAGGCAGTGCCTCTGTCTGTGCTCTCGTAGATACCCGACCAGGTAACTACGCGGAAATTATGCCCATCACGTGGATCATTCGTAACGGCTTCAGCAGTTACGACTAACACTAGACTTTCGGTATCAGCCAGTCTAATTTTATCCCCCGGGTGCATTGGTATCGGCATCAGGCCAGTCTCTCTACTGACGGTAAGATTTCCCAACGCTTCGTCTACTTCGGGCGGCTCCGGCTGCCTTTCAATTGGGCTGCGCTCTGGAAATTCTTCACCACTTGACGAGTCTGCTCCTGTTTCTTCCCAAACCAACCTAACGGTTCGATTTTCCCAATCAGAGTAAATCACCTGATAATCCCAAGTTTGATTGTGAGTGGCACCTATTCCGGCACCATCAAAGAAGTTACCACCATTGACGCCTGTCAAGTTAAACCAAGACTCTTCGTGAATTACATTAACGGGAAATTGATCACCGGTAGCGTTGGCTTGTGTTCCTGTTAATTCAATGCCTCTTAACACTCCAAAATTGCCCTGAACATCGCCGGTGATATCACCATCAATATGAAGCTCATCAATCAAGGTTATTCCCAGTTCGGATTTGGTGTGGAATTGATAGATGGTACCGTTAATGGTAACTGATGATTCATTATCACTCTCTGAAAAACCAAACGTTCCAGAGCCAATTACCTCTTCGATATGAAAGGTTCTAACATCATCCACCCACGTTTCGCCCGAACTCAAACTACTGACATCAATGTCTAACCTAGCACCATCGTCGATGATAATCATGGTGGCTATTGCTTCGAAGCGCTGATCGTAAAATTTTCTCACCCCGTTTTCATCCAAAGTCTCTAAGAAAAACACACCAATCTCGCCATTGACGGATGTTGATGAATTGTCAGCATCATCGGAGGCAATATCTAATACTCCCTGAGCATCGAGTTTCAAGCGCTCTGTAATGAAACCGTTAACCGTTGATCGATTTAATTCCGCACTGGTAACATTGACCAATATTGCGGTTTCAACATCATCCTCTGTACTAGTTATTTGTAGGTGTCCCGACCCGATAGCCTCGAAAACTTGTGAGGTCAATACACCGTTTACAGTGGTCTCATTTTTCCATATTGATTCAAGATTTAGAGATAGATTACTATTGCCAGATTCAGATGACTCAACAAATGCGATGCTCCCGTTACCAAGTTCCCATGATTCAACTGTTTGTCCCGCTCTTTGTTGCCAACCCTGTCCGGAAAAATCTAGATGAAAGCCTTGGGGTCCTTCTGACGTATTGTATGCTTGATCAAGCATCCAAGTCGTTTCTAGCATAATTTCGTGGTCTGCCATTGGTTGATTCCAAGTCCCTACCTCAAATTCTCTCACGACGACCAACGAATCGGTTAATTCTTGTCCGTTGTAATGGGTTACTGTAACAATAATTTCTACTGTATCTCCCCATGCTAAACTCGTATTTATCTCCAAATCTAATATTCGATAATCATCAACTAAGTCCCATGATTGAATAATATTGACGGCAAGTGTTTCACCATCTCTGACATGGTTAACGACCGACTCAACCTGATACGATGAGGTGTCCGTGAAAGTGATTCGGTAACTGTGGACATTTGCCCCAGTCTCGTCTGCAATCCAGCGGGCGGTAATCGTAGGCTCACTCGGGTAATCCTCAGCTGTAACAAACTGGGAAAATAATGGCAATAATAACACTAGGAGGACAATCGAAGTAAGCCTGTACCGGTTTGCCATGACGTTAATGTGTACCTGCTACTCTTCAATACTTGTGGAATCTTGTCTAACAAAAATAGCCGATAATTATGGCTAGGTCGCACACGACTGGTCCAAAAAACCGCGCCATCAAGGTAATATTTTATCGCGAAGTTGATGAAGGTCATTGGTTTCGAATTGATACAGGAGGAGTCAGTTTGACAATCATAGAAATAACACTTCCCGACGGAACCGTCAATGAATATGCGGCCGGGATAACGTGTGGTGAAGTCATCATTGATGCCTTGGGTAAGAAAAATGGCTGTCTTGCAGCCTTAGTTGACGGGCAACAAAAGGACATGTCGTACGCAATCCATCACTCTTGCCAAGTTGAGGGAATTAAAGCTGAATCACCAAGTGGTATGCACATACTTAGACATAGCACTGCTCACCTGCTTGCTCAGGCTGTAACAGAGATTTACCCTGATGCAAAACCAACTATTGGTCCAGCCATAGACCGTGGATTCTACTATGATTTTGCAATGGACCCAATTACAGAAGCAGACCTAAAACCGATTCATAAAAAAATGCAAGAGATTGCGCGCAGGAACCTGCCCGTCGAAAGAATCGAACTCGATGAAGATGATTTGAGAGCACATTTCGCTTCAAATTCATACAAAATTGAAATTATCAATGACAAAATCGGTGAAGGCACTGGTTCAACTATTTACAAACAGGGAGATTGGTACGATTTGTGTTTGGGTCCTCACGTCGCAAGTACGGCAAAATTGATGTTCTGTAAATTGACCAGTGTTTCTTCTGCTTATTGGCGTGGTGACCAAAGTAGAGAACAACTGGTCAGGATTTACGGTATAGTCGAGCCAACCAAAGATGCCCTCAAGCAAACCCTACACAGAATGGAAGAGGCAAAAAAGCGAGACCATAGAAAACTTGG
>DAUW01000055.1:15478-16763 GCA_002505355.1 Euryarchaeota archaeon UBA229
TTGTGGACCCCAAGGGGTGCCGTAATTCGCCAAGAATTACAAAATTTCATCGGTGAACATCTCACGCGTCAAGGCTATTCACAGGTTTTCACACCGCACATTGGGAAATTAGACCTTTACCGAACTTCAGGGCATTTTCCCTATTACCAAGATTCGCAATACCCGCCACTAGTAGAGAAAGACTTGATGAGAAAGCTATCCGATGAAGGATGCTCATGCTCTGAGCTGTCAAACATGATGGCAACCGGTGATATTGATGGGTACATGCTCAAACCTATGAACTGCCCGCACCACGTCAAAATATACGCCTCACAGGCAAGGTCATACCGTGACCTACCCCTAAGATTAGCCGAGTTTGGCACCGTTTATCGATGGGAGCAATCCGGTGAGATTTCAGGTATGACTAGAGTGCGTGGCTTTACTCAAGATGATGCACATCTCTTCGTGACTGAAGACCAAATTGCTGATGAGGTACTTGGATGCATTGAGTTGGTCCAAATTATCTTTGACAAATTAGGGATGAAAGATTATCGGGTAAGAGTGGGACTCCGCGATCCTGATTCCTCAAAATATGTTGGGGATCCAAAACGCTGGGATAAAGCGGAGCGGGCTTGCCGTGATGCAGCTGCGTCCCTAGGTGTTGATTGGACTGAAGAAGAAGGTGAAGCAGCATTTTATGGTCCAAAAATCGACTTTGTTGTCAAAGACGTAATCGGTCGAGAGTGGCAACTTGGCACGGTACAAGTTGACTACAACCTTCCCGAACGCTTTGACCTGTCATACAAAGGGTCAGATGGTGAATTGCATCGCCCAGTAATGATTCATAGAGCTCCATTTGGCTCGATGGAGCGATTCTGCGGGGTATTGATTGAACACTTTGCTGGACGGTTCCCTACTTGGCTTTCTCCAACCCAGTGTCACATTCTAACCATCTCACAAAAGCACACGACATATGCTAATCTAGTTGCTGAGCAGTTGAGAGAGCACGGGATTAGGGTCGAGATTGATGATGGTGATGATACCATCGGTAAGAAAATTCGAACGCACAGAAAGTTACATCCAGCATACATGATTATTCTAGGTGATGGTGAGGCAGAACACAATACAGTAAGTTTGAGGGGTCGAAGTGGCGATCAAATTGCTGATATTCCAGTAAACGAATTCATCACTAAAATTAAAGCCGAAATCAATGACAAATCACCTGAACCTAACTTAGTTTGATAGGAGGCTTTGAGATATCAGCACCGCCGATTGTGAACGGTTTTGGACTTGCCGCAATTATCCC
>DAUW01000055.1:17163-25106 GCA_002505355.1 Euryarchaeota archaeon UBA229
TTACAAGTAGCATTTCAGACTGGTGAAAAACGCTATGAAGTACACAATGTGACAAGATCTGTCGAGGATGCCCGAAATCTCTTACAGACTAAAGGAATGAGGTTTGGGGTTACTTCATATTTGTTTGCATTAACCGGAATTCTAATTCTGGTATTTGAGTTTCTAATGACTAAGTATGGTATTTCAGAGGGCTACCATGCACCGTCAATCATTATTGCACTATCGTTCATAGCTATTCCGGCCGTCATCTCCAGCGGCTCATCTTTAGGTGCCCAAGTGGTAAAACCTGTTGGCGCCGGGAAGGCAACACTGCAGAATTCTGATATTTGGCAAGACTACTCATATGTTGTCTTGACATTGAGTTGGATGATTATGGTCAGCGTGATTGCAATTATTCTCACATCGATTGATATACCTTCATTCAGAGTATTCAGTATCTGTGCATTTGTGGCTTTTTCGCCGGCTGTGTTAGCCTATGGTCGAGTGTTGGGCTCCTCATGGCAAGCATTGAAGCAATCATCAGTCAAAATCGCGAGTGGTCAAGCGTCTCCGTTTCACAACCACACACCGAGCCCAAAACAACAAGCAATTGCTCAAATTGTCAATCTTAACTTGTCTGTTATGCCGTTTATCGCTCTTAATACAATAATCTCAATTTTTGCTTTAGCTGTCGACCCAAACATGTTTACCCATTCAGAACGTGTTTTGGAACTGCCAGAATATCGAGTGCAATCATCGATTATGGAAGAGGGAGGTATTCTAGGATTCGCCTTGATAGAACTGTTTGCATTCATTCCTGCAGAAGGCATTAGGGTGCCTCTTGTCAATATGGTGTTGTTATTTTTGTTGTTAAACGTTGCACTTATTGGGTTTTTATTTGTCTATGAGGTCGCCAGAATATTATTTCTTGATGTTCAAGATGTATCAGGTAAAGGCGGAATTAAACTCGCTGATAGCCGATTGCTAAGAGCTGAGCGCAGTCAGCAGGCCAAAGTACTGAATTTTTGTTTTACTGGATTCGCAGGCCAGTCAATGTTATTGCTAGGACTAGCAATGATCACTTTTTGGGATTCAAGTTTCCTACCGCAAGGGGCGGCGTGTGGCTCATGGGAAAATAACCTCTGTACAATAATGGAAAAAGACGCACTAGAGGAATTGACTTGGATGCTATCTTCTGGTGGCCAGGTTGCGTTTGTAGTTATTTGGGCAAGGTCGAGAAAAATTGGCTCTCGACTTGAGGATATCTCGTTTGATGCTTCAATGGGGGAAAACCGTGCACGTATGGCCCAACTAGAGGATGTAATCTATCTCAAACAAAAGGCGATTAGGAAACTAATCACGGATGATTCATGGGACAAGGCGCTAAAACGTATTGACGCAGTAATTGAAGGTCATGGTGAACAGTTGGAGGGTCTTGATTTGGTGAGAAAGACCGATGCGATGATGGAAATCAACGCAGCCATGGGTCGCTGGGATGATGCTGAGAATAACGCAGTCTCAATATTAGCACTTAGGGGTGGTCGGGAAGCGCAGATTGCGCGGCTAATCTTGGTTGCTGCTAGTTTGAGCCAACGTGACTTCGCAGAGGCCAAACCCAGACTGGCGTTATTGCCTGACGATGACATTGAAGCGGCTAGATTACAATGGTTTGCGTCATTGATGCAACCAAAGAAAAGAAAGCTTGATGAGAAATTAAAATCACTACTTGCAGTCGATCCGTTGATGAAGAGAAATATCGATTTGATAAAACGATACCGGGACGGCATTGCGGCCACCGAATTGAATTACCGCCAAGACCCAGCAGATCGATTAATACTGCTTGGAGACGTTGCGCGGTTAAGGCTTGTTGGTAAGTCCGAATATGCACTTAACATGCTGGAGCGATACATGAAGCAGTATGAACTTACAGATTGGGTTCATGGAGGAGTGGTTTGTGCATTGCTTCATCTGGATGAAGGACGGGTCTTGACCGCGACAAATATTGCTGAAAATCTCGCTAAAAACCAATCCAGACACCCTCATTTACGAAGTTTATTGCGCCACTTAGAGTCTATAGGGGAAGCAATATCAGCAACTAGCGAGCCAACTGGTATCGAGTGGCTGAGAGACTCGGGGCTAGACTGGGTGAATGCTTGGCCATATCGACATACGGTAACCCCAGCACCTGCTTTGGTTACCAAAGAATTACAAAAGCATGCATGGCAAGCAAATGGTTGGATTGCATTTGGTAATGAGACAGTGTTTGACCGAGCTAAGAATAAAACCTCTGCTGGCTGGAAATTATTATCCGAATACAAACATGAAGGAGACTTTCCTGCTTGCCTATTCACTCACATGTATGGAATTGTCGTGACAATTGGTGGTATGCCAGTTGATTTGGGCTTGCCGGGTGACATCGACCTCGTTGAGATTGAAAAGTCTGGATTAATTGTCTGATTATCCCCAATTACATGGTTCGAGAATAGTTTGACCGCCCATGAACGGGACCAAGGCCTCGGGTATTGACACTCTCCCATCAGGTAGTTGGTATTGTTCCATTATCGCAACTAGGGCTCGTGATGTAGCAACGGCGGTAGAGTTCAGTGTGTGGACTATTGGCTGGTTAGCATGGCCCGGCTGGCCATACTTTATTTGCAGACGGTTCGCTTGGTAGTCGGTGCAATTTGAGCAAGACACAATTTCTTTGTATTGACCTGCTCCTGGTAACCATGCTTCTAAGTCATACTTCCTAGCAGCAACGGTGCCCATATCACCAGTACAAATGTTCACAACCTCATAATGCAATCCTAAATCATTCCACAAATCGACACAATTCTGCAGTAATTCCTCATGTATATCCCAAGAATCCTCAGGCTTCGCAATTACAATCTGTTCTACTTTAGTAAATTGGTGAACCCGCCAAATCCCAAGGTCAGACTGCCCGTGAGAACCAACCTCCCGTCGGAAACATGGGGAAACCCCTACTACCCGCAAAGGCAGTTGATCTTCTGGAATTGTTTCACCCATGTACATAGCAGTAAGCGGATGTTCAGATGTTGCAATCATATAATATCTATCTGGTTCGATTCCGTACATGACTGTCTCAAAATCGCTCAAATCGGTAACTCCTTCGTAGGCTTGACGATTCATCATTACCGGTGGCTGGACGAAGGTGTAGCCCCGCTGGCGAATAAAGTCAACTGCATAAGTCTGAAGCGCTAATTCTAATCTTGCTAAGTCACCTTTTAGGAAGTAAAATCTGCTACCGGTTATTTTAGCCGCTCGTTTTAGATCTACCCATTTATTGAGGGCAATCAACTCGTTATGAGTTCTCGGTTCAAAATTAAACTCCGGCTTCTGTCCATGGACACTGTGAACCGTGTTACCCGATTCATCGCTTCCAACAGGCACGGCCTCATGTAGTATGTTCGGTATTGACATGCGGATTTTATCTCGCTGTTCTAGAGCTAACAGGGTTCTTTCTTCTAAGTCTGAGATTTCCTTGCCTAGCGAGGCTACCTCTGACAGAATTGCTTGAGCCTGTGCTTCATCGCCTGACTTCTTTGCTTCGCTAATTCCTTTTGCCGCAATGTTCTTTTTTTGGCGGAGTTGGTTGGTTTGATGTTGCAAACTTAGCCACAGCTGATCGAGTTCAATGACTTGATTTATGTTGTCATGATTGAGGCCACGTTTGTCATGGTCAGCACGAATTATATTTTGATTGTCTCTAAACTTATGAATATCTAACATGTAACCACCTCAAAGCGAAATTCCAAGATTAAATATCTCAGTGCCCATAAAAATTAGACCGCCAACGATATACCCCAATATAGCACCACCATTGAGTAGCGGCAAGCCAGCCTGTGCCTTGCCCCTTGCAACATAAGTCATTAATGCTAGATAGCCAAGTAGTGAACCCGCTAGAGCAAACATGGCGATGGCAAATGAGTTGTCACTATCTAACCACTGGACTGCTGATAACACCAACATACCAGGGAAGATTATATCTCCGAGACCCATGAACAACGCTTCACTATTTTTCTTCTTGACCATTTTTTGCGGGGGTAATTCCTTCGCTGGTTGAACAACTTCTGTCTTATCGACCATCTTAGTTTTCTCATTTTTGAATGAATATCCCTTGTCTTGGGGAGCTACCAGTAATATTGGCAACTGCAAACCAATCATGGTGTCTGCAAGCTCTAGCATATGTTTTGAACGATATACTGCCCATGCGTCATACACTGCCGCCAAAATCATGAAGATCATGATTAAACCTGGGACGAATGCTACGCCTAACATAACAATCACCCCGGCCCCCACTAGAACACCTACAGTATTAACAACATACCACTCGCTGTGGACATAAAGTAACGCCATTAGCAATAGTGCTAAGAAGACTCCCACAAAGAATGGAATATCATACAGTTGTAAACCGTCTAGACTGTACATATCATCATCAATTAATCCTCCACTAACCGAGTTTGCTGATACTGCATAGAAATAATCACTATCATTATCAGACGCAAATACCCCGTGCTTGAAGCCATTTTCGACGGCAAAAGAAATGCGGTTTTTCAATAGCTGAGTGTGAAGCCAATATGCCTCATCACTTCCAGCGATTAATAGGTCAGTGTAGCCAGAATTATCCAGGTCTGTTATTTGCACTTGAGTTACTGCATCAACCAAACCGTTTACATTCATTTTTTCTTGTATAGTAAATTGCCCCGTGTCTCCTTTAGTGCCGTCCCACTCCCAGCCAGTTACGTTACCGTTGGCCTCACCGACGATCAATAATCCCGATTGCCCGTTATTATCCGAGATATTGCTGTCTGACCATGGCGAGTGCCCAAAATCAGTTCCTGTTATGACTTCCTCTGAGTAATATTCGAATTCAATTGGCATTAGTTCATTTTCTAGACTGGATTTGGTAGTTTGTAACGCCATGACCATTGCGGTTTTGTCGGTTGTCAGTAGGAGCCTATCATCAGCGATATGTTTTGCTTCGATGAAACTGTCTCCGTAGTTGACATAACTAGGCAGCACCCAATTCGCTTGAGGTGGGAGCAATGATCCAGTGTTTTCACTAATCATGTGATAATAAACATCACCGGCATTAGAAAATATATACACTCCGTCCATTGCCATTACTGCCATGTTGCAATTATACCCATTTGGCATGCCAATTTGCAGTACACCTTGACCATCGAGATAATGACACGGGAATACGTGATCAATTAATCCGGTATCCGTATCGATTACCCAGATCCATGCAGTATTTGTCACAGTAAGATAATTTCCCGATTCTACGATCCGTAGATTCTCAAAATCGCCAGTTGGTAGTCGAGTAAAATTGGTGGTCCATTGTGCCTGATTCATTGCTAGAGATGCTGGTGTGTAGTATGATATTGAATCTTCCCAATTGGTGAAATTACCGACTAATTCATGCGTAAGAAACCCGGTTGTTCCGAGGTCTGCGACGTATTCTCCAGTATAAGAAAACGATTCTTCATACTGAAATTCTTCGATGTCAAAATCAATGACAAACATGTGCATTAAGGGGACTGTAGTATACATTAACGCGATAGTTAATACCCCCATAATACCGTACTTGATTACCCAATCTTTCTTGTATCGAGCTAGGGCAATTACTGCTGCAGTAAAAATGAAAATCATCACAAGTTCCAGGAAAATGAATCTAACCTGTGTCGCTCCTGCTTCACCAAATGCGTGTAATTCGGCAATGTCATACCATGGTCGAATGAACAGTGCTAAAACAATGGTGACTATGAACATTAGAACCATGCCGAACATCGACGTCATCTGTTCTTTCATCAAAGAAATGACGCTGGTCTCGTTCACTAGCTCCTCTTCGATTAATGCAAATCTAGCATCGGCAGTGTCACGCCCATCGCCGGGGTTAACTGCTTCGCTCATGCTCTAGCGTGTGTGCTCTATCTTTTGAGGGAATCGCTTTTGCTGTTTGTGATAGACGTCTCTCGCCAATTATTATCCCATGGCTTCTCCTAGCCTTATCATGGCCAAAAATTCCGCCATTCGAGCATGGCTGGAATCAACTAAAACTCAAGGAATGGCTCTAGGCTTAGAAAATACCATAGCAATAATTGACCATTTGGGCATTAGTTTAGATAAAACAACAATCATACACGTGGCGGGGAGTAACGGCAAAGGCACTCTGTGCTCACTGATGGCAGCAAGCCTAACCTTAGCCAACGCCTCAAACCTATTATTCTCTTCACCGCATCTTTGTCGGGTAGAGGAGCGCATACGATTGAACGGACGCCCTACAGCGTCAAGTAACTTTGATGATGCGGTAAGCGCTGTTGAGGCCGCAGCGCAAAAATTATCCATTAAACCAACTTTTTTTGAGACTACCTTCATTACTGCAATGATTATTGCCGATAAATTCTGTCCGAAGTATTTGATTCTAGAAACCGGCTTGGGCGGGAGATTAGACGCAACTAGATGTGCTCCTGCAGACCTATCGGTTCTTACTTCGATAACAACTGAACACACCGATATCCTAGGGAATGACATCAATCAAATTATAGCAGAAAAGGCGGCTATTGCAAGGCCTGGAAAACCAATGATTGTACGACAAATGGATACCCCAATGTTCAACCAAACTATCTTGAAAAGCGCAAGTAATTGTGCCAAGTTGGAACTTGGCGAGGCTGACGTCAAAGCAGACTGCCACTTTGTCACAATACCCAAAGAAGTGACTGCACTAGATGAGGCTGAAATACTAGCAAGAGCCTGTTTCGAAGTGTTGTCAATCGATGCTTCGATGATTGCTGATGCCAAAGCCAAACTAAATTGGCCGGCTCGAATGCAGGTTGTTATTTTGGAGACTGGGCACAGATTCATCCTTGATGCGGCGCATAATCCATCTGGACTGGTGAGGGTTAAACAACAACTTGTTGAACAAGGTAAATTTGCTAATGATGATGATAGGTTGTCACTTATTTTTGGTACATCGCCTCAACAAAATCTTACTTCTATGCTTGATGAGGCTTTATCGATTTGCAGTAGGTTTTCCAGCGCTGAGGTATTTTTAACCAAGCCGGAAGGTGGCAGATACCCACCAGTCGAACCTGATGAATTAGCCCTATTCGACTGGCAAAACTGTCGAGTTCATGTGCACGACGACTATCGTACCGTTATGGAGATTATTATCAACCAAGAACCCGAAGATGTGGGGAACATTTTGTCAATCGGTTCACTTTACCTACAGGGCAACATCTTATCTTATCTCGGAAAAGATTCCACTGAAGAATTAAGTTTACTGCCGAAGCAATCAAATTGAGGGGCACCTAGGACGGGATGGTCCGCATGAGTGAAAAATGGGATTTGAGATTCATTGAACTTGCCAAGCATATCTCGCTTTGGAGTAAAGATCCATCAACGAAGGTAGGCTGTGTCGTTGTGGGTGAGGATAGGGAAATTCGCTCAACCGGATTCAATGGCTTCCCACGAGGGATTGATGATGACGAGGAAAGATTAAATGATCGGGAAAAAAAGTATCCATTGATTTGCCATGCTGAGGAAAATGCAATTATGCACGCCGCAAGAATTGGTGTCTCGCTAAAAGACAGTACAGCATATGTTACTTGGCCACCTTGCTCAAGGTGTGCACGTTCGTTAATCCAAGCTGGTGTCAGGGAAGTGGTCTACTCAGATGCTGGAGAGATACCCGACCGATGGAAAGCAGACTTCCAAACCTCGACTGAAATGATGAGAGAGGCGGGTCTCAAAGTTAGAAGCATAAAATAATCTAATTTTAACCGTTTATTTGATTGATGAAAACACTTAGGGACTGATATGAGCAGAGTGATGTCATCGGTTGTGTTGACAATACTTCTGCTGTTATCCGGTTGCATAAACCCGCTGGAGCAGTTGAGTCAGAACGATGACTCGAGCAACGAGGAAGACAATCAAGACTCTGC
>DAUW01000055.1:25497-29497 GCA_002505355.1 Euryarchaeota archaeon UBA229
GAACCTGAGCCAGAACCGGAACCCGAGCCAGAACCAGAACCAACATTACCCTGCAATGGCATGTTAATTCTCTGCCTTCGAACGTATGACAATGTAACATTTCCCGAAACTCACAATGCATTTGCCACAGAAGATGATGGAATTTATTACCCGGCAAGCAACCATCGAACCGGATTTCACGCCCAATGGTCGGCGGGTATGCGTGCTTTCATGATCGACACTCACTATGATAACCTTAACGACAAAACCCTCGCTGGTGTGAAATTATGCCACGGCAGTGACGACAGGGGCTTCAGCCCTTGTGTGTACGGAAATGTCAGCGCCGAAAATTGGTTATCTGACCTCGACGAGGAAATGAGCGATAACCCGCAAGATGTCGTAACAATATTGGTAGAAAATTACGTTTCTCCGGAACATTTAGAGCAGGTTTTCATTGATTCCGGTCTTATGGATAGGGTGTTCATACATAGTGTAAATGAACCTTGGCCAACTCTACAAGAAATGATTGACAATGAAACTAATTTAGTGGTGTTTTGGGAACAAAGGGACGACGAGCGCCACCCCTGGATTCATGACTTTCTGAGCCACAGTTGGACAACAAATTATGGAGAAAGAAGTACATCTGAGATGAATTGTGATGTTCACAGAGGCGATGAGAATCAGTTAGTATACCATATGAACAATTGGCTAAGTAATCAGGTTGGATTGGCTGATCCTACTCAGGCGGATGAAGCAAATGATGTTGACTTCTTAGTTGAGAGAGCTAATGAATGCTGGCTAGAGCATGGTAAACGCCCAACCTTCATTGCAGTAGATTGGTGGGAAGAGGGCGATGTTGTTAGAGCCGCTGAGATGATTAATCTGCAGGAAGAAGCAGCTGACTAACCCCAAAACCTTCTAGTTCGAGCGTACTCGATTTCAGCTAGATGAATTGCCCTAAATAGCCCGTCACGCTTGTTGCGCGGAACTTTGCGGAGGATTCTCTGTGCTGTCGCCTCACCAATTCCTCTACCCATCAAACAGAGTATTGCCTCTTGGCCCCTATTTTGGACCATTTCAGCATTTTTAATCATCCTTACGCGATCGTTGTCGTCATCGGAAGCCACCCAATCCTTCAGCATCGGTAATAACCCCTCTCGGGCGCAGGCCAACATCCTTCCCCCGCACTTAACGCATGTCTTTATGTCAGCGATTTCGTTGTACCTCGCTACTCTGAAACGCCTTATGCTGTTGCACTTTAAACAACACAAAACCGCACGTTCGTTTTCCAGCCGCAATTTCAACCGTTCCCTAACCGCTGCGTTATCCCAGTTTGGTAGCAACAAATCTCGGCTGGAGCGGCGCGATAGACCGATTGGACCAGCGGCAGCAATCTCTACTGTAACAACACCTTCCCGAATCGACTTTAGTACGTCAGATGCGCCTTGGATATCCATTTTCTCGAAAAATAATTTGTCTAAAACTTCTTGTAAAACAACCGTGCCTCGGTATTTCCTAATTAGCGCTTGGAGATTAATTCGCCTAGGATCGACTCCATGTCTGATGATACCAAACGCTTTACCCACCTCAGCAAATCGCCACCTTAACTGTCTAGAGTTTGGTAAAGTTACACTCAGTAAGCCCTCTAAAGCATCTGGCGGTGTTTCGTTCAACCACCCGACTAAATCTTCGGGGGAGATACCACTCGCCTGAATCCCAATTCTAGTTGATTCAATTATTAATCGACCCCAACTACCTGACTTTGTTGACGCCATTGCTAATAGTAGGTGACCAATCGTTTCGTTGATTTTTGTTCCATGACAGGAATTGATGATTATTGCGTCATTCCTTTCTTCAATAGTCATTTTGCTATCAGTTGGTAGACTTCCAGATTTTTCTATGTGGTCGCCTATTTCCTCACTGAGCATACCAAGCCCATGCTCATTGATTGGATAGTCTGATATCCGGAGGTGACTTGAAACCAAGATGTTGTGCCGGTCAATTGCATTAGAGTCTTTAGGTGAGTCAATTAAGCCTAAATCGTCGGCTATCAACTCGCGCAGTTTTCCAATCTCTCGAGCTACTTCCGCCGGCACGGGAGGTAATTCACCAACCCATTGCGGCGCTTTTGCTTGGTCGGAGGCTGGAACGACTAATAACTCGGATTTTTCGGGATCTGCATCAATAATCATCCAAGTTCGCCCGGCGATAACGAAACGACGCACTGCACCATCCTCATCCTCACCCGAATCATTTAGTGATAGAACAAACGCCTCATCAACGGTTCCTATGGTACGTCTCGTTACACTATCTCGTACCTTGTATGATTGCTTATCCGGTATCATTGACAGATGATTTGTCACCCAATCTCTGGTCCGACCAGAAACCGAGAACCATCCGCCGGAATATTTTTCCGGTAAAGCTACTTTCAAGTTTCTCACTTTTGGTGCAATTTCTTCGTCTGGCGTTTTGAATAGCGGCCTATCCTCCGGGAAAGTAACTGACTGATTCTCCTTCAGTTCTTTGGCCGCTTCATAAATTGCCTTGGGCCATCTATACCAAGGTACATCAGCAGGTTTTTCGGCATAATTTATCAACCAATTTTCAGCAATTATTGCCAGTACTTCAACAGTATCTTTACGACTCCAATTACTAAATTGTGGAGCTTGTTGGAGAATCTGTGTCGCTTCATCAATCGGAATCGCCTTGAAACTGTGCGCCATTAGAATAAGTTGGTTAACCGCAACAGTACGTGGATTATCACGCCATATCACAGGTTCAAGTTCACCTCTCATGGCTCTTTGAGCAATAACAGTAGCCTCAGATAGTTCATCACAATCCCAGGCGAATATGTTGCCTCGCCCAATCCCCCCAAGCCGGTGATCAGCACGACCAACTCGTTGCAATAAACGATCGACTGACCGTGGACTCTTAATCTGAATAATTCTGTTAATTAGACCGATATCGATGCCTAATTCAAGGCTTGACGTGCAAACTAATCCCGATATGTTACCTGCTCTAAGCCCATCCTCCATCTCGATTCTGGTTTTGCTGGCCAATGAACCGTGATGCACACCAATCTCTAACCCAGGTGCCATTTTCTGAAGTCTATTGGCGATGGTTTCGGCATCACTTCTACTATTGACGAACAATAGACATGGGGCGTCTCGCTCAATTATTTCTATTACCTTCTGAAAGATTGCGTGGGCCCTCGGTGGGATAGCGTATTCTATGCCACCGGTCTCATCCTCAGGCTTGGGGAATTCGGTTTCAACAACAATTTCAGTTACTCGCTTGCCAGTTTCAATGATCGGTTCACCTGCTTCGGCCAGCCACTTAGCGACTTGATGAGGATTACCAACGGTCGCTGACAGCCCGATTCTCTGTAACCTATGGCCTGATAAAGCTTCTAACCTCGCTAATCCAATCGAGAGTTGCCAGCCTCTTTCACTTGCAGCAAGATCGTGCACTTCATCAACAATGACAGCCCTAACAGTTGACAAGAGTTTTCGTAAATTTTTCCCAGTGAACATTAATTGGAAGGTTTCAGGTGTGGTCACTAAAATGTGAGGTGGATTTCTAACCTGCTTAGCGCGCTCAGATTTAGTTGTATCACCGTGCCTCAATCCGACATTGAGACCGACCGATTCCGCAATCTCTTGGAGTCTTCGATCTACGTCTCTATTTAGTGCTCTAAGTGGAGTTATGTAAAGAACTGATAATGGCTCCCAAGCTTCGTCGATACATCGATGCAGTATCGGTAGAATCGCGGAAAGTGTTTTTCCAGACCCAGTTGGGGCAATCAGCAGGCGATCTTTACCCCCGATTATCTCTGGGATAGCAGATTCTTGAATCGGAGTAGGTTGCCAACCTTTTGCAGCAAGCGTTTTCTGCAGATTATTGTGCAGTAAGGAAAACACACCAGACATACTCTCCCCACCCCCCGAGTGTATGGTTTTTCCAATCACATTTGAGGATTTGTAGTTCCCAAAGTAAGCAAAACATCAAAGAACTCAAACAT
>DAUW01000005.1 GCA_002505355.1 Euryarchaeota archaeon UBA229
GAGATATTTTCGATTGAGCCTTTGCTAATGGTGCCATACTACTTATTCGGTCTGCTGATTGGTGTCTATATTTACCGTAGATCAAATACAATCAAGGATTATGAGTATCGCCGTTCCAAAGTAATGAAGAAAATGAAGAACGTCTATGCTGCAGAGGAGGCTGGTGTTTGGCAAACCAATGTAGCAGTACCAGATAAGATTGAGAATCAAGCGAATCTATCTGGCGATGTCTCAGTAATCTCACGTGAGGCACCGGAACTTGAACTCTCGGACGATGATAAGGTTGAGGTCTCAATGTTAAACGAGTCGCAACATGTGATAGAGGCTACTCGCCGAGTTGCTGGGAAATCTACTTTTGATGACCAAGAGGTTGAATCAACAATTGGTGCTAGTCGTAAATCTAGCCCCATGGACCGCCTATTGGACTTAGTAACTGGTATATTTAGCAAAAGCTCAGCCAGTGATAACCGAGAGCAGAAGCGTTTAGCGGCTCTTCAAGCTGCTTCGGATGCTTCACCAGTCAAGGCAGAAAAACCACAAGTTCCAATTCAATATGAGAGAAATCAGGTGGTAATTGGCCCGGAAAGCGCTTACGTAGATGATTTTGCTAGTGACAACAATAGGTCAGCGGAGCCAAAGACCACCGATGCAGCACCACAAACCAAGCAATATACGGCATTCGCACCACCAAATAATAACACTACGGTTAGCCAAAGTCTAGAATCAATGGCAATGTTGCCGTCTAGTAGTCCCCGAGATACGACTCTACCAAAACAAAATCAGGCGCAAGTTTGTCACGCTTGTGGATATCCAATAAAGCCCGATGACCGTTTCTGTGACAACTGTGGTATTGATGTAAATAAATCTCCGTGATATTGAAAGATGTTAATGTAACGGCATAAATTACTGGGAGGGAGACTGTGGCAGATAAACGAGACTACTATGAAGTTCTTGGAGTAGACAAGACTGCTGGTGACAAAGAGTTGAAAAATTCTTTCAGAAGTTTGGCAAGGAAATATCACCCAGATCGCAGCGACGATCCTGATGCGGAAAATAAATTCAAAGAGATTCAAGAAGCATATGCGGTGTTATCAGATCCTGAAAAGCGGCAAACATACGACCGTTTTGGACATAATCCACCTGGGGGCTCACCATTCGGCGGATTTGGCGGTGGATCATTTAACATCAATCTTGAAGATATTTTAGGTGGAGACTTTTTTTCCAGCTTTTTTGGCGGTGGCTCACGGAGGTCCAGGAACAGAGGCAATGATGTAATAGTTCGTTTCTCAGTGAATCTAGAATCAGTTTACCAAGGGACAAGTGAGGAATTAGAAATAGAATTACCAACAAGTTGTGAAGACTGTGATGGAACTGGTGCCGAAGATGGTGATATCATTTCTTGCAGCAACTGTGGAGGACAAGGGAAGATACGGGTAAGGCAACAAGTTGGGCCGTTTGTTCAAGACGTCATTAGAGATTGTCCAAACTGTTCTGGTATGGGCCAGATAATCAAAACCAAGTGCAAGACTTGCGGGGGCAGCGGCCAGCAGGTGAAAGAAACAAAATTAAGATTCAATGTACCTAAAGGCGCAGAGACTGGAACTAGGTTACGCATGCGTGGCAAAGGGGAGCCTGCGCTGCGCGGGAGAGGAGAAAACGGTGATTTATTCATCGAACTTGAAGTTGAACAGCACATGTGGTTTGAGCGGTCAGGTGCAGATCTAATTATGTCATTACCTCTACAGTACTCGGAGTTAGTTCTAGGAACAACCATTAAACTTCCACACATCGACGGAAGCGAATTGAAAATAGTTGTCCCGAAGATGACAAATTCAGGCGAAACCATTGAAATTAGAGGCAAGGGATTGCCCAGAACCAGGGGTTCTGGTAGGGGTGATGTCGTTGTCTTGGTTAAGTTACAAATGCCAGATAAAATAAGCAAGTCAGAGCTCAAACAACTCCAAGCAGAGCGTGTAGCATTGAGTGATGATGAGATACAGGAAATTATCAAATCTGACGCAGAAGAACGTCGTCAATAATTACTCTTCCTCCTCATTTCTGAATAATGTTTTAGATACCCGGCAAGCAAATGGCTCACCGTCCATACGGCCATTTAGTTCAATATCAACGGAGTTGGCATTACCTACTAATTCTACCGAAATAAACGTTTTATTGCCCTCATTCATAGTATCTAAAAATATTTCATAACCACTGTAAAGGAATCTTGGTGTTACGGAATTTATCTCCCATGGCTCACCTTCCGGAGAATCAAATCTTAGAGCAGCGATTTCCCAGTTTCCTTTGATGATATAAGTCCCGATAATGATTGGCCAAGCACCGGATTGTTTGGTTATCCGGTCGTCTAACCTCCAGCCAGCGATGGCAATATTATCAGTGCGATACAATAGATTTGGTTTGCCCCATGCTTGACAAGCGTCGCTCCAATCGAGTGTGGCAACAGCATCTAGGGACTTAGCCAATTCCTTGCGACTTTTCTTGGGGCTTACCCCCGAATCCAATCTTGATTTTAGCCAATCTAATCGTTGTTGTTTTGTGAGTAACTCTCGAGCAAAATTCTTTTTCCTGATTTGTGATATTCCCAAGTATAGGGCAGGCATCAAAAACAAGAGTCCCATGAACCAGCGAGCCACATTGCCCCATTTCTCTGCGTTATCATCTGGCGGGAACCAGGGCTCTTCACCTTCTTCCACCAGTTCATAAGTTGCAACTATGCTATATTCTATTGGTGGTGTGTACTCACCCCAAGAATTGTCAAATGTGTTGTTAATCAATGATATCCGGAAAAAATGGGAGCCGCGGGACACCTCCATGGCGACACTCAATTTTCCAAGTTCAGCGGTTCTGATTTTGGTTTGAGAATCTGACCAATCTTCTTGACTTTTCTCGATGAGTTCAATTTCAAACTGGTTTATATCACCAATGACTTCGAACATAATAAAATGAACAGAGTCCTCCCAAGCATCGATTTCTATGATATACACATCAGATGAATCTCTAATCGATAGCGTGAATTGACCCGATGTTGGGGTTGTGTCTAGTTTTAACCGGGGCCAAGATGAATTGTCTGTTGTCCCTAAAATGGGTGGTAAAGATGGTGCTTCATTTCCACTTTGGCCATCAGAATACGTTTCTGTGCCTGCCTCCAGACAAAACACGGTTGCTTGTACGGATAACCTAATTGCGTTGCTCATCGGGAGCGAGTAGATTCGAGTTTGGCTTAATGTATCGATAGTCCCGTTGCCGGTGTACAACCATTCAGTGTTAACTAGTGAGCTGTAGGAGTAATCGACATCGTTAACAATGGCAGTAAATGTTGGTGCAGTTGTTTCATTGTTGGCAAAGATTACAGTCGTAATGTCGTGGCCGCACAACAGCAATCCGTTGGTTAGTTCAACGGTGCTGGTACTGGAGTCTTGGTGAAGCACCAAGCCGAGTGACCAAACAGTCCCAGTTGATGCGGATGAAACTTTTACAATAATTCTTCCTGCTTTACCAAGGCTTGCAAAGTATGCATTGGGTTGAGTAATTTGGTTGGATATGGTATCGCTACTGGCAATTTGGCCGAGTGGTAACTCCGCGGTAGCATTTTGATAATAGGCTTCGACAACGAGGTTATCTGAGGTGTGCTCTAGAATTAATTCAATAGTGGTGTCTTCAGTAACATTGAATCCAAAATAATTAGATTGCTCATCATCAATTACTCCAGATATGATTCTACCTGTATCATTATCGATGTTGTCTCTTTTTGTGGTTAGAAGTTGTGAATCGCTGTCAATACATTCGTTGGCGTTAGAGCAAATATAGGCTTCGTGTGTGCCAAAATCGGCTCCAGGTGCCGGTCTGATATGTGGATATTCATTAGATATATTAAGCAAAAAAGAAGGGGTAAAATTCTCTTGATTAGGGTTATTGATGGTAACAGTCAGCAGCCCGTCGAAAGATGCTTGCCCGGAGTAATTTAGTCGGTTTTCATCGATTTGTTGGCCATTCCACGCTAGCGATGAGGAACAAGTTATGCAGTTGATATGGATGCTATAGTAATGACCAGCAAGAATAGTCCACGATTGTTCGTAGTTTTCATCAACCGCACTGATTACTAATGCATCATTTAGAATCGAATGGTCATCGATGGGTTGATCGTGATTTTTACAGTTGAGCGACAGCGCACTGAGCAATAACACTAGGGCCAATACAATGAGACGCTGACGACCCTCCATGAATCGGCGTTTACACGGTCATGTTTGAAGTTAGGGTTCAGAAGGAATTATTCTTGTACAAATAGTATCAGGATTAACTATGGCGAATGAATTGGGCAGGGTAGTGAACCAACGCTACCTCTACGCCCGCAGTTGGTCGTTAGGTGATCGAAGGTCGCCAACAGCAACAACGCCGTGTTTAGTACGCTTGACTGATGATATAGCAATCGATGCAAAAATTGCACCATTTACCGCAAGCACTGATGCCGAAATCCCTCAAACCCTCAGGATAACGGCAAATCTGCCCCTCTCTCCACCAGATTTTGCTAATAATGCCCCGGCCTTCGAGGCAAAAGTAGGTCACGTTTTACCACCTTCTTTGGATGAGGCGGATGCCGGTGAAGCAGCCGGACATGGGCCCTTATTGCCATTATCATGGCAGCGATTAAACCATGATGAAACCCTGACTAAACTGCCTGTTGAGCCAAGTATAATCGTTTTAGTTGATGCAGTACAGCTGGCAGGTCAACAACGAAAATTGATTGATGCTTTAGTGACAATCAAACATCGTTTTCCCGGTGCATTAATTTGGACACCGGGTCTTGGTGGCCCCGATAACGTTGCGGTTCTTGCCTGGTTTGGCGTCGATATATTTGATCTCTCGCGGTCGCGTCAGTGCTCTGCTGCTAACATTTTGTTAACCAATGCGGGGCCTAGGGAATTATCAGACGGGACAGAATCTGCCGCCATGGAATCTCAGCTTTTGCACTGGACCCTTGCTCTCTCTGAGGTCAAATCTAGGCTTGCTGCTGGAACGCTGAGGGCACTAGCTGAACAGCAATCTCTCAATAGTCCAAAACTGGTAGAGCACTTACGTTATCATGACCAGATTACAAGGAGGAAGGCAGACGTCGGAATTTCTCATGTGGGGAAGGAGAGCGTTTTACATTGTAACTCACACGAATCGCTCAACAACCCAGTGGTGACAAAGTGGGTTGACTTTGTATCGCATAAGTATCGTAGCCCTAAAGATCTTGATAGAGTTTTAATCCTGCTCCCGTGCTCGGCTAGGAAGCCATATCGCATGTCAAAATCTCATCGTAAGTTCCTTGACGCAATTGGTCATACAGGATACCACGAGGTGATGGTGACATCACCGCTGGGGTTAGTCCCTCGTGATTTAGAAGAAACGTGGCCTGCATCTCACTATGACATACCAGTTACCGGGGTATGGAGCGCTGATGAAACCTCAAGAACCCAAAATATGTTGGAACTGCTCCTTGAGAGGCATGAATATCATACCGTGATTAATCATTCTTCCATGGAATTCCAATTGTCCGGGGTTGACTATCACCACACTAGTCAAGGTCTGCCCCCAACCTCCAGAGAAGCACTGGATAATCTGCGTAAAGTAGTTGCATCGGTTCAAGAAACTCACAATTGTAGAACTCGTAAGCACCACAAAATCTTGAACGATAATTTTCGCAGTGTGGCCCGTTTCAAAATGCTCAATGATGATTGGCTAGACGGTATCACAATCCGAGGCAAGCCACCATTTTGGCGAATTGAGCATGACGGTAAACAAATTGCTCTTTGGTCTAATGATAGAAGGGGCTTCTCGCTTGCTAAATCATCAATTGCAATACTAGCCGAACATGCATCATTGAAACACATAAACCTCAAACCAAACATCGATTGGAAAGGAGATATTTTCTCTGGTATTATCGATAACTATGATAGCGGTATCATTTCTGGTGATGATTTACTAGTTATGCAGGATTCCAAGCCAATCGGTTTGGCAAGAGCAACAGCATCCGGATGGGAATGGTCTACCACTCCCGGTATGGTTGCTAAAGGTCATCAACGGCTTTAGCATTCGTGTTCTTGCTTATCAGTATGCGGAGTGATTAATAATGAGAGGTAAGTCGCAAGGTTGCTTGAGTGGTTATCATGGCACGGATGTATAAGTCGAGAAAAGGTCAAAGCGGGTCATCAAAACCATTTGTCACAGAGGCTCCTGAATGGTCAAATACTGATGTCGATGAGGTTACCAAACTAGTTGTTGAGCTTGGCAAAGCAGGGCATACATCAGCAGAAATTGGTACCATTTTGAGAGATCAACACTCAGTGCCGAACACAAAACTGTTGACCGGTAAAAGAATCGGTGCTATCCTCGCTGAGAATGATATTGGCGGGACCTATCCTGAAGATATGATGAATCTAATGAGGCAAGCAGTAAGAATCATTGAACACCTTGGCAGTGGTAATCACAAGGATATCCACAACAAGAGGTCACTCGAGATAACCGAAGCAAAAATTAGAAAACTCGCAAGTTATTACATTTCTGAAGGTAAACTACCTAACGACTGGCGTTACAAGCGAGACGAACTAAGACTTATGGTCGAGTGATTGATATATCACACGGCAAAACCGCTATTATACCGGTTGTTTGTTGATTATGCATGATATTGTCCAGAGTGAATTATTTCGCACTGTCAAGCAACGTATATTGGCAATAGTAGACAAACTAAAGACGATTGAAAATGTTGCAATCTTCGCCACCGCTGATCTAGAGAGCATTGTCTCCCTAGCATTCCTTGAATCTGCTATGATAGACGCTAACATTCCATACAGTCGAAAGATTCTACACTCAACAAACGACCAACCAAAGGGCGAGGAGTACAGTTTTGAATCAACCTCCTCGATGGTGATAAGTATCGAACAGTTTGAGGATACCTGGGATATTGACCAGATAGACGACCAAGGAAGAGTAAGAATTCTCCCGCTGGCGGTATCTGTTAATCATCCGAACTCGACCAGGTTTCACAATGGAGCACTGGACGTTGTTATTCAATGCTCGGCCATCGCAGCAGCACTAGCTCCTAACGGTACACGAGTCCGAAGATTACGCCATTTAGCCGGCTCGGGGCACTGGCTGCGTGATTCGTTAGACAATTCCTATGATCCGGTGTATACGAAAATAAGAGATACCTTGCAAAATGAAGGTTCCATTAGAGTTGTACCCATTCCCGAGTTGAGTAATCCGATTACTGAAATGATACCTGACTTTCCAGAATCAATGTTTAAACGGCTTCATAAAAAATGGCCAAAAATGAATTTTGAACAAAGAAAGCAAGCGATGAGTGAATTAGCTCTACCGGTGTTGTTGGATTCTAAGTTGTCAACGCCGCGTTTGGAGGAATTACTTTGGTTCCGAATCATTTTTGGCGATGCTGAAATCGATCTACACAGCCTAATTTTTACCATTAAACGTGACTGGCCAAAGGAAGCAGAGCGCGGGAAATCATACGCTGCAGGCGTGTTGAAAAGTTTGATTTCTACTGGTGGATTTGAATGAAATCATACGATGAGTTCAAACCATAGTGCATGCTCGGATACATATGGCCATAGAGCGACTGCTTACTGGTAGTATCAAAGACCAAATCAAAGACTTGATGTCAACGGAAGACCTAGTAATTGAAGCGTTTAGGGACTTGGTTAAGGACGAATTAAAGGCTCATATTCGTAACAAAGTTGAGGATGATCCTGAGTTGAAAGCAGAAATTAAAGAAGCTGTTTCGTATTATTTCCAATCCAAGGCTCGCTCAATTTATGCCGAGTTGAAGGCTACAAGGGCTGCTACACGCCTAGGCTTGCGTCTACTGCCTGAGGACTTGCAGGGTGAGGTTGGGGAAGCACTAGTCTCGTTGTTTGAGAAAGAGTTGGGCACGTTGTTGGAGAAAGCCCTCTGATAATTTGGTCCATCTAACAAAGCCGTCACCATGCTCACACTCAATAGAGTAAATTATGAGCCATGAGTTGTTGGTGTGACTGTGCTGGGAAGTAGTTCAAGGCGCGTTGTCCACTTCGTGCTAATCATAATTATGGTTTCAATACCATTTTCTGGTTTTGTCATACAGGATGGTGAAGCTCAATCTGCCGTGGTTTGTTGTGATGATGCGCACACTGTTGAATTATACCTTATCGGTGGTTCAACAGGTGAGCTAACACCGTTTTCCCAACTTCTGCAAGATGAGGCCAACACAGCAGTAATTGCTAATTCAATTACCTCCCAAGAAACCGTAGGAGTGTGGAGTTTTGGCCGAGTTTGGCCTGGTTCAATTCCTGAGTCAACATGGAACCTTGGAATAAATTACCGCGTCAGCGATGCAGGTGGCGCACAGATAAATGCAACAGCGAGCGTAAGAATTGGGTCACAGGTGTTCTCAGACTCGACAAACATTGACTCATCGGTACTTGCCCAAGGTGAGGGTCAACTTGAATTTGCCATCCCAGTAGAAGCAATGTCAGTTTCGGCATCGAGTGAAATAGAGCTTGAATTGAGTGCTCGATCAGTAGTTTTCAGCGTCCCAGGAAGCGATGCAAAGCTGGAATTTTTGTGGGGCTCGGATGATTACGACTCACGCATGTCGGCAGAAATACCGCTCATGGAATTATCGGTAGATGAACCTCAAATTGAGGGTGGTGACATATACTTGTCAGCCGTAATCGACTCACCGTTTGGCTTGGATGCACTTGCTTATTCTGATTCTATTGAAATGTATGTTGATGGACTAAAAGTTGATGGCGATCCTATCGAGACTAAAAGAGGTGATTCAATAGTAGTCACCTGGACTTGGAGTGATGCTGACACAGGTACCAATAACATACAGGTCTCAGTAAGATTGAATCTACAAACCAACGGACCATTGATTCAAGGTTCGACCCAGTTTACCATACAAGTTACTGACACTGGGGGCGGAACCGGTACTTTTTATCCCCAGGATGAACCATTGCGAACCAGTGGTACTGGCAGTCCGTTAGCGATAGAACAACTAATCGATCTAACAAGTGATAATGGTAATCTGAAAATGGCGAAGACTACTATCATCGACATTGACGGCGAAATGGCATTTTGGATACGTTGGGGCATGGATCATATTGGTGACAATGATTTATCCACCACCTCAGTATTGTTCGGCTGGAGCCCCGGTGGTGTCTCGGAAGAAAACCGGGAAAGCCGGGTAATTGAAAATGTCGAGAAAGAACAGTTTGAGAGAGAAATGAAAACTAGGTACCGAACCTACATGAGTGACATAAACGGCATGCAACTCTTGAGTAACGAATTAATCGGTGATTCCTCGGATTTCGATACGATTTCTATCTCGGTCGATCTAATGGGCGAAACACGGGTGGTAAATCACCCGTTAAGCATTACATTCTCGACCCTACAGACCCTTCAGAGTGGCCAACAGTTAGAGTTACTGAGAAGTTTTACCAATACACAAACAACCCCTATATGGCAAAATTACGCGCTTTCTGTTGAAGCAAAATCCTCGGTTTTGACATCGTTTGGCAGTTCTGAAATGCTTGAATCAGACTACTTGTCATATTCCCACTCACGTTATCCCTGGGGTGAGGTCATTAACATCGAATCATCCTCAGTCAGTCTCGAGGAAGACTTTACCATCATCATTCAGCCAAATGACAATTTATTGTTCGCACCAATGCCACTGACAATAATTACTTCGGCGATTGTTTTATTCGGATTATTCAGTTCTTTATCAATCACCAAAAACAAGCACCGAAGATTCCTAAATTTAGAACTAGTACTAGTGCCAATTGTTGGTCTAATTTACGTGTTCTCATATCCTCCAATTTTCGTCTTTGGGGCATCTGGAGTTACATCTATGCTGTGGATTGTCACTGGTTTAATCAGTCCGCGGCGGCAAAAATCAACCCAACAATCCCCTGCGCAAGTCCAAGTTGAAGTCCCCACTGTCGCTTGTCCGTCATGCGATACTAATATCCCAGTTACCAGTGATGAAAGGCCTCTTCGAATTGCTTGTGCCGGGTGCGGCAAAACGATTAAAATAGTTGGATAATTACAGTTTTAGTTTCTTCAGCGATTTTACTATCGCTCGGCTTTCTTGGTAGTCACTAGGAGAAAAGTAGCCGCCAAAATCCCCGTTATCATCAACAACGATTACCGCTTGTGGTGAACGTTGTCGAACCTTTTGCAAAACGCTTGAGAGCTCATCCTGGGGGGTGATCTCCATGAAGTCCATTTCCATATGCTGGCCACAGGTGGCTACTGTTGTGTCTATTTCTTTATCTATGGCGAGCAGCATTTGCTTGTAACCAAGCACGCCTTTGACTTTTGCATCATCAGACAACACAACCAGAATCCCCCCGGGTACTGTTAGCAGCCTTCGAGCCGCTTCTTGGATAGTATCATCAACTCCAACAGTTATGTGTTCGTCATTCAAATCCAGATCTGCGACTGTAGGCGCGTCGTTGGCCATAACACGACGTAAACTTGCCGAGATTTGATACTTCCTAGTCATGGGTGAAGACGACTTTGTTGTCAGCAGAGATAACTCCGTAGCCAATTCTTTCCAGTTGAACGGGTGTATTTAGCGACAAACTATGTGACTCCAATCTTCCATTGATATGGCAAATTTCATCATTTAATACTTGTATCAGGGTTCCATCATCAGAAGTACTTTGCGACACCCAGTGGATAATTTTCCTTTTATCAGTTCGCTCTTTACTGACAAATGTTGCAGTTGTACCGCTAATTTCAAAATCACCAAATTCCTTTAGTCGCAGTGATTTATTCACTAAATCGCTTCGTTCAACATACACTACTCCGCTGCTTACATCGATTATCCTATCACCTAATTCAGCGTTATTTGGATGAGTTGGTACCGCAACATCCGCTTCATCAAACCCTTCAATGGTCAATTTAACTGGATCACGAACAAACGCTATCCTCGGTGCGTCATCGTCAACGATTTTTATGTTGTGCGAGTATAGCGTAGCCAACGGTACAGCAATGTCTTTTTGCGTTACGCCTAACTCTTTCCAGAAATTTCTCAGCGCAGTTGCTTGAATACCAGTGCCACTAAGGCCAGCAATTGTTGGCAAACGGGGATCCTCCCAACCGAGATATTTTCCGTGCTCGATATCTTTGCGCATTTGCGATGTTGAGAAACCACCCCATTCGTGTACCTTTACCCGCCCCCAGTACATTGTTTCGGGATAACTCCAGCCAAAGTGTTGATACAGTAATTTCTGTTTGCGCGTCGAGTCCATCAAATCCTTACCTCTGATGATATGAGTTACACCTTGAAGGTGATCTTCAACCGCACTTTGAAAATCCAGTAGTGGCCATACTCGATATTTTGAGCCAATTGAGACTCTTGGGTGGGGATTGGTGATAGTATCTTGAATTCTTAATGCGGGCCAATCCCTAAGTGCTGGATTTTTCAATGTCATGTCGGTTTTAACCCTAACAACAGCCTCCCCCGGGGCAAAACTACCGTCAAGCATCTGTTGCCATAATTGTCGATTATCGTTGACGGTGTTGATTCGACAGGGGCAGTTTTTCATGCCGACACGATAGGTTCTGAATTCATCTCCAGTGCATTGGCAAACGTAACCGAATCCACCATCGAGCATAATCTCAACATGCGCATAATAGGTGTCAATTCTGTCACTGGCAATAATTACTCGATGAGGCGTAAAACCTAGCAACCATTCCGCTTCTTGCTGTATTGATTGGTAAGCCTCCAAAAGAGGTGGTTTTACTGTTGTGTCAGTGTCATCGAATCTGAGTATTAATTCTCCGTCATACTCTTTGGCATAATCTCCATTGATGATGATTCCTCTCGCATGGCCAAAGGATAGTGGGCCGTTAGGATTTGGCGCAAAGCGAAGAACAACTTTTCCCGGCTCAGCGTTAACTAACTCCGGTAGTCCAACTCTTTTGACCTGTTTCTCTCGCTTTTGTAGTAGTTCTGGGGCCTCGGATTCGAGTATGTTGACTAGATATTCAACACCATTATCGACCGCTAATTTATTGGCTTGAGCTACCTTTTTGGCGATCAATGGGCTGAGAATTTTCCCATATTGTCGCAAATCTTGACGGATACTCATCAATCGCCCAATCACTGAACCTGCTGCGGCTTTACCAGAATATTCTATAGCATTTTGAATTGCCATATGCCACAGCATCGTTTCGGTTTCATCGTCGGGTAACCAGTCCATGTCCAACGAACCATCCTAGTATCGATACTTCATCAATTCGATGGTCAAAATAGTTTTTTTTGCTGACCGCTAGCAACTAACCTAGTTGGCATTTCATGGTCAAACTTTTCATCCCAGATTCGTTTAACCGTTGACCAAGACCAACGTAAATGGTCATGTGGGATTTCCCCGATCATCATTCTAACCGCCTCAATCGTGACTTTGTCGCTCGGATAACCAGATCCAATTGGGTAATCTACACCTTGCTGAATTAACTCAATCGCCGCATCTCTGGCTTGTTTAGCAATTATACTAGCCATTCCAACAATTGGATAATTTTCGTCTGCTTTGTGGAAACTACTGATTTGTGAATTTCCCCACGGCCACATGTCGATTAGTTGCGATACTCTACGGGTAAATCTTACCGCATCGACATCACATGCATCACAGATAATATTGACATTGGTATCTTTCTTAAGATTCAAATCATTGACCGACTCAGCAAATAATTCAGTTTCTAAGACATTCAAGCCACTACCATATACCGCATTATCAACTCGTTTGGCATCACAGGAGACAATTGAGTAGAGCCACCCACGCTGCTTACATTGACGAAAAAACCAGTCCTGGATTTCGGCTCGTTTATCGGCACTCAAATCCTTTGAGTCTTTGACCCCTACATCAGATAATAGTTTGACATCACTATGAGGAATGGCCACACTGCAAACCACTAATGGTCCAATAACGGGGCCTCTACCCGCCTCATCGATACCAATTTCCAACATATTAATCATAAATCCAAATCATCATCATCATCTGGTAAAGGAACTGATTTCGTGTGCTGTGTCGTGTTTTTAACTATAGGTATCAGGTTCTGTGGGTCCCTCCTTCTCGTCATAGCGGCGGTGAATTCTTGTGTTTCAAGCATCGAATTTTCCTTAGCCGGGCTACTAATTCCCTCAGTATTGATTGAATCTAGTAGTTTGTCGGCCTCATCGACTACAGATGACTTATCGTGGACATCAAGAATTAATGTGGCAGCGTTTCGTAATTTTTCGTCGACTGGTTTGGTGATGGGTTTT
>DAUW01000092.1 GCA_002505355.1 Euryarchaeota archaeon UBA229
CCTGTTCTAAATCTAAATCTAAGGTCGATGGTTTCACCTGCCCAAGGGCTTAGATCAAAAGTTCCAAGTCCATCGTCAGTGAAATTATTCCAGCCATAGAAGGTGTTGAATGAGTAGATTCCGTAGTAGTATAGTCCTTCTGCGTAGCCACCAACAACATTTTCCTTGTAAGCACGGTCGAGGTCAAAACCACCCCAAATTGATTGGCCTGAGTAACATGCTCCGGCAATGTAAGCGGATACTGGACAATTAATTACCGACCAGCCGGTCTCTTCGCTACCAACTTCAATCATGGCTAAATCGTCCCAAACGTCTCCAACCACAAACCCGTTGGTATCTGCGCTTCCCAAAGCACCGAATCCAAGGTCTTGGAATAGTTCAACGCTCATGAAGGCTCGGTCGGAGCCTGTGAGGTCGACATCACGTAGAACCATCGCTTCATCCCAATTCTTTCCATAGCCAGTCCACTCTCCGCCAGTGCTGTTGGTTACAGTCTCACCAGACCACATGAAGTGGGTTGGATTGAGGTAGTTAGCTGAGTAGTCAGCCTGTGATTCGTCAGGATCGGTCCCAGTACCGCTCGAAGGTGTAGTTTGTTCTTGCCAGTGATGGGTTCCGGCTTCAACGTAATCGATGTAATCCCAAGTACAGCCAGAACCACAGACACCTAGATCTTCTGGGTTATCCCAATCGTTTGCGTAAACGGTTTGGTTGACTGAGTTAGCCTCATCAACCACCTTTAGTTCAACGTCCAGCGTTGCACTTTGGCCGTTGAGGACGTCCATTCCAGTGTTGGTAATAGTTACGTTTAGTTCTCTTGAACCTTCGCCTACTTGGCCAACATACCGGTCGACCGGAGATATTTCTATACCGGAAACTGATAGGTCTTGATTGTCCATCTCGATAACAGTAATTGTGTCATACTGACCATCCCAGCCGAAGTTATCTCTCCAGCCGCCAAAACGCCAGTTCTTGTGCGCAACCACAATATCAGGAGCTGAGTTGGCATCACCAGCCAATTGGCCAACCTCTGCAGTGTGTGGTCGGCGACCGGCTGCGTAGGATAGCGGGCTCAAATGACCGCCGCTGCCATCAGATAATGTAACTTGAATCGAGGTTGGGAAGTTTAGGAAGAAGTTGGATGATGTACCACCTGCTGAGTCGGTTGAGTTTTGCTGGTAAGCAATTGTTGGGTTGATGAAGTCGGGTTCTTGATCGCCGTTCAAATCAGCGATTGTTATACTCCACGAAATGTAGGGACCAAAATATGCGGTTTGTGGACTTGACCATGAACCGGACGCGCTGGAAGTGACGTAGGTCACGTCTTCCACATTTTCATCATTAAGTGCAAGCACATCAGCAACGCCATCTCCGTCGATATCAGCCACATCTAAATCCTGAGAGGTCACTGTTGCCATGTTAATAACGTGCTCAGAGGTACTTGTCGGGGTTGTACTGAAGGTATAGGTAAGCGGGAAGGTATTAGTCTGGCAGTTGAACTCAACAATCGACACGTTGTCATCATGTCCGGGGTTAGTAGGCTGTCCGGTCGCATAATCGAGACCTTCGCTCCTAAGCAGCCACATGTCATTGTCAAAACAGGTTCCTCCACCACCAAAACCGCCACCGACTTGGGATTCTCCCCAGTCACCGGCAGCAAATGCTCGGTAGGTATTCTGTTGTGATGGCCCAAGGTTGGTAATTATGCCTTGGGTGTTTGATGATATTGGACCAAGATATGTAACGACCCTTTGAGTGGTTATGTCAGCTTGCAAGTCTAATACCATTACATCATCGTTGCCGTCTTGGTTAAGGTCAGATACTTCAAGATCCCAAGCCCAGAAGTGAGTAAATCTTGAACCGATAGACCACGTTTTTTCATTACAGCCACCATTTTCGATAATAGTGACGTTGCCTGGTTCACCTGCTGGTGACCCATCATCGTTTGTCTTGAACGGGTTATTTCGCTGGAAAATTACGATGTCGATGGCGCTATCTCCGGTGAATTCACCGACTTCGATAAACTGCACATTGGAAAACTCATCCCAATCAGCATCTCTATCTTGATTTGCCGAGACCCAAATGTCTTGGCGCTCGGAAAAATCTCCGTCACCGTCATTCCATAGTACCGTAATAGTATGTGTACCATCAGTCGCGACCGCTATGTCATTGTGACCATCGCAGTTGAAATCCCCGATGGCAACATCATGCGGGTCACGGTTTGTGGTGTACGTTCTTGCTTGAGAAGCGCTTGCTGTAGTTGCTAATGCTGCGGTGGTAGAAAGTACCATCAGCATACAAAGTAAGATGCTTCTTGCGCGGGCTTTGAAGAGATTGTCTTGGGAAAACATCATCATCACTTGTTAACGCAGACATACTACCACTTTAATTGCTTTGGAATTTTGTCCCGAAACGGACTGTTGACATGCGTAACAGTGAAGCGAAATTGACATTATTGAAATCGGAGAATTGGATTCAAACCTTGCCGGCTAGCCAGCGTGGTGACGGCCCCCATCCAATCGCATCGCCGCCGTGGACTTTTACCAATTTTCCAGCAGAAAATAACGACTCCAACCAAACTTCTAACGCTGTACCTTCACGGTTACCTAATTTTTTACTGGCGATTTCCTCGATATCGCTGGTTTTTAGCGCAGTGAAACCATAATCTCGCACAACGATATTCATTAATTCCCGCAACCAAGCTTCTGCCATTGGATCGATGCTCATCGTGCCTTGAACTGGTAATGGCTCGTCAAGTTCAGCAAAAATTTCCATCAATTCGATTGGGTCGGGCTTGCTTAAATTATCAAGGCCTAAGGCCCTCAGTTCGGTATCGAGGTCTAACTCACCGATTGGCCTTCTAACCACTGGTATTCTAGACGGGTCAGGTTCTGGGCCCATATCTAAGGGTTTTTCACCAAGCGGTTGGTCATCAATTTCGATGTTCGCTTTAGACTTGGTCTTGATGCCAGATGTGTTAGTAGCTTTCACTTCTTGACCTATCGGCATCATCCAGCCGACGCCTTCCAAGCCTAATTCTGCCACCTTATCGCGGACCCAATCGGCATCGCCGCGGAGGAGTATTTCAGTATCATTTTCATCAGAGCGAAAACGATATTGAACAAATCCCTTCAAGTCCGCCATGTAAATTCCTCGAATTATCTTGTCTTCAAGATGACGCTCTATTTAGCCAGCTGGCGCAAAACCGTATGCAGTATGCCGCCATTACGGTAGTATTCAACCTCAACAGGGGTGTCAAGGCGTACTTGAGCGTCGAATTCAATCACCGTATTGTCAGGCTTTTGTGCGGTTATGGTTAGCATCTGTAGTGGCTCGACATTATCGGTAATAGGTATGCTGAAGGTCTCATTGCCGTCAAGTCCCAACGATTGATGAGATTCGCCAGGCTTGAAGGTTAATGGCAACACCCCCATGCCAACAAGATTTGACCGGTGAATCCTCTCAAAAGAGGTTGCGATTACCGCCTCAACCCCGAGCAAGTATGTCCCTTTAGCGGCCCAATCTCTGGATGATCCTGTACCATACTGCGAGCCGGCTAACACAACTTTTGGCCCGTCATATGCATTTGCCGCATCATAAACCGACACAACCTCACCTGAGGTAGGATGCTTAGCAAATCCTCCCTCGGTTCCGGGAGCCATCTGATTCCTTATCCTGACATTAGCAAAGGTCCCGCGCATCATTATTTCGTGGTTCCCTCTTCGGCTCCCGAAGGAATTGAAGTCGCTTTGATCAACTCCTCTTTCGACCAACCATTGCCCTGCGGGTCCTGATTTTGAAAACGAACCAGCAGGTGAAATATGATCGGTGGTAATAGAATCACCCAGTTTTAACAAAACTTTGGCTTGATGTATCGATGATATTGGTTCCGGTTGCGGACTTAATCCTGAAAAGAACGACGGCAATCTGATGTATGTTGAGTCTTCTTGCCAAGGATACAATGGGCTTGTTTCTGCTGGGATAGAGTCCCAACGCGGTTCATTCATCGCGTCAGCATACCGCTGTCTAAACATCTCTGGGGTTATGACCGCTAGGGCTTGAGCTAACTCATCATCAGTCGGCCATACATCGGATAGCATTACTGGAGTACCATCAGTGGAAAATCCTAGTGGTTCTGTTTCAAGGTCAATCTCCAAATTGCCAGCAATGGCGTAGGCCACAACCAGCGGAGGGCTTGCTAAGTAAGAGGCTTTGACCTTGCTGTGGACTCTACCTTCGAAATTCCTATTCCCTGAAATAACAGAGCCGACTACTAAACCCGACTCCTCAATCGCGTTGTCAATTTCTTCTGCTAACGGACCAGAGTTACCGATGCATGTCGTACAGCCATATCCAACTACATTGAACCCCATTTCATTGAGATCTTCTTGAAGGCCGGTCGCTTCGTAGTATTCTGTTACCACTCTGCTGCCAGGCGCCAGTGAGGTCTTGACCCACGGTTTGACTGATAAGCCAAGCTTCCTGGCATTGCGTGCCAAAAGACCTGCTGCTAACATTACCCCGGGGTTGGAAGTGTTGGTACACGAGGTTATAGCCGCAATTACCACGTCGCCATGGTTGAGGTCAAACTTCTGATTGTTGTATTCAACAACAGAACTGTTAGACAAGTCTTCCTGACTAAGGCCGTGCCCATGATGGCCTAAATCTCCGGTCAATGACTCAATAAAGTGGGACTTCATATCGGCCAAATCTACTCTATCCTGTGGTCGTTTAGGACCTGCAAGCGCTGGTTGAACACTATCCAAGTCAAGTTGTAAGAGTGCGGTGTAAGACTTTTCAGCGGCGTTTTTATCATACCACAGCCCTTGAGCCTTACAATATTCTTCAACTCCGTTGATAGCAGATTCTTCACGACCAGTTAGGCGCATGTATTCAAGTGTCCGCTCGTCGACAGGGAAGAAACCACATGTCGCACCATACTCTGGTGCCATGTTAGCTATTGTCGCACGGTCTGCAAGTGTTAAAGCAGCCATGCCACTACCGAAAAATTCGACGAATTTACCTACGACACCGTGCTCTCGAAGCATTTCGACAATTCTTAGTGTCATATCTGTTGCTGTAACACCGGGCTTCAGTTGACCAGTTAACCGAACTCCAACGACGTCAGGCGCCAACATGTAGATTGGCTGACCCAGCATAACAGCCTCTGCCTCTATGCCTCCAACACCCCATCCGAGAACGCCCAATCCGTTGATCATTGTCGTGTGAGAATCAGTACCCACAAGAGTATCAGCAAGCCATATGCCGTCTTCTTGTCGGGCAATGCTTGCGAGGAACTCTAAGTTGACCTGATGAACAATTCCTCTCGACGGTGGGACTACTTGGAAATCCTTTAGCGACTTCTGCCCCCACTTAAGGAAAGTGTAACGTTCCAAATTACGGTTGTACTCAATATCTAGGTTCATCTCAAGAGCGTTTTCAAAAGCCCCCGAAACGTCGACTTGAACAGAGTGGTCAATAACCAGATCTACCGGGACCTGAGGGTTTACTTTTTCCGCATCACCGCCCATTTCAACCATCGCATCGCGAAGAGCCGCTAGGTCAACAACCGCCGGGACACCGGTAAAATCCTGCAGTATTACTCTGGAAGGTCTAAATGGAATTTCTCCTCGCTCTCCATTAGCCTGCCAACCAGCAATATTGCGCACATCTTGCTCGGTGACCAGAAAACCATCATTGCCTCGAATGGCGCCCTCAAGGAGGATTCTTATCGAATACGGTAAATGAGAAGTATCAATGCCGTTTTCATCAAGGCCAGATATCGAGTAGTAATGGCCACCGATTGCCAATTCACGTCTTGCGTTGAAGGTGTCGATCGTCGCCATGGTCAGACCTAAATCAAAGACATCTATCAATCAAACGCTTTGTTGAATAATTTCGCCTTACCAGAAATACCACCAAGGCGTGTCTTCTCCGCCGTTAGTGGTCACACTTACCAAGGTAACTGGGTTGACTGGAACATCATTTGAACCTGTTTGAATACCACTGATCGAGGTTACATGCTCACAGCCGTCAATAATGTCTCCAAATACGGTATGCTGGCCATCAAGCCAGTTTGGTGTACTATCTTCCGGAATCAAAAAGAATTGGCTGCCTCCAGTATTGGGTTGACCGGTCTTGGCCATTGAAAC
>DAUW01000108.1:0-896 GCA_002505355.1 Euryarchaeota archaeon UBA229
AAGATGGATTATATTGATCTCTACCTAGTTCATGCGCCGCCAGAAAATCCGGAACACCGAGCTCCCGTATGGCAGGCTATGGAATATTGCTTAGAGCAGGGAATGGTAAAATCAATTGGCGTGTCAAATTATGGACCAGCCCACTTAGAAGCCATGAAAGGCTATGCTAAATATATGCCAAGCGTCAACCAAGTTGAGTTCAATCCGTGGCTTCAACGTCCTGAATTGAAACAAGCCACGGAAGCAGCAGGAGCCAAGATTATGGCGTATTCTCCCTTGGCCAGGGGGCACAAAGTAACTGATCCAAAACTAGAGAAGATTGCCAATGAATTAGACTGCACGCCAGCTCAAGTAGCGATAAAGTTCTGCTATGATGAAGGCTGCATTACCATACCAAAATCAAGTAGGCCAGAGCGAATCATCGAAAATATCGCCTCCCTAGATATCGATATATCGTCACACTATGAGGAAATCAAAGCTCTTGAATGCAACTATATCTCTGGCTGGGACCCAACCACAGACCCCTAACCAGTCCGATTTTCAATACAATTGGGTAAACACAAAAAAAACCCTTTATTGAAGGGTTAGCAATGTCAGAAAACTTCTGGGATGTGAAACCTCCCGAGGACGATGAAAAACCGATCGGACAAAACGAGGTTGAAACAGTTGAAATGCCAGATATAGAGCAATCTAATAAAATTCAATTTTCTAATCCATTAAACATTAAAGTTGATGGAAAAGCCAAGGAGTTTCAACTCGAAAAACCAACTGAACTGTCCTATGAAGCAATCCGAGCAATCCTTGCTGCCGACGAATTTTGGATAATCGATCTAGACCAAGACAAAAATAGCTTTCTTCAGATGCACATCGAGAGTGGGCAGATTGAATACTGGACT
>DAUW01000108.1:1281-5243 GCA_002505355.1 Euryarchaeota archaeon UBA229
AATCAATTATTTCGACAGATTCAGGCAGTCAAACCGCAAACGTTGATAATAACGACAACCCAACAACAGCATCTACTAAAGTAGCACCGACACAGCAGCGGATTGAGGCAATGCAACAGACTGACGTTGCACAACTCGAATCGGTTGAAACACCAGATATACACAAATTTTACAATTTATTTGAGTTTTTGTTCTTTACGAATAGTGGAGTAATTTTTGTTGTATTAATCCTCTCAATTGTATTTGTTGACAATAAAATCATATCCATCGTCATTCCAAGTATCGTTGTTCTATTATTTTCAGTTTACTTACATTTCACTCGCACCAAGATTGTGCATTTTAAAAATCAACAAACTTATATTTGGTATCAAGGTAAGTCTGTAGTATTTATATACGTCAAAGAAATAACAGATAAATTACTGATTTGGACTACAACATCTTCCAAATTTTCCATAAATGAACAAGATTTTGCTAGCACAACCCAAAACCGTTATTTCAGAATAATCGACGCCAACGGCGGAGAATTGTTTTCCGGTGAGGATGCAGGCGGCACAGCTAACTATGGTAGGGACCAGCTGATTGCATTGCTTGGATTAGAAACAGTGGCCAAAGACGAGTATAATCCACCGCCAACAAAACACTCGGTGACTGGCAACACAATGCGAGATGTGGGTAAAAGCGGGAATATGCAAACCATCATGAAAGGGTTACGAGCATTCATTTTAGGACCAATATTATTTGTTGGAACGATAGCCCTATTCATCTTTGTTGGCCAGTTTCTGGCAGGGGATTTTGGTTATGATTATGAAATGCCAGATCGTTGGTGTGATGAAAGTGTAAATTATCCTGTTACAGTGCCGCTTAACGCGGTATATGATAGCGCGATGCAAGATAATAGAGAAGATGGCACATATTCTGACACAGATCTAGTAATCAATGGCGGCATTTGCACCTATCGGTATCGAACTGGGGGATCATCAGAATTTGAGTTTAAAATTAAATTACAAGAGGCCTCAGATATTGATGGAATTAGCATGCTAGTTATGCCGCATCCTGGCGGCCAGACGGTTGGTTATTCAGGTCTTGAGGTCTATACAATGACGATTAATAGTTCACAGTGGGAGCAACAAATCAACTCACCTTACATGTTTGGCGATTATGAACGGGGGGCTTCACACGAAAATTACGCACCTGGATTTTATTTAGGCGAGTGGTTTAGACACGCTTTTGATAGCACGGTAGAGAATGTTTCTCAGGTCAAAATCGTTACCGGTAATGCTGACCAACTGGGCGACATGTCGGTTAGTTTCTCTGGGTTAAGAGTTGATGCAGCTGGCGATTATGATTATCCGGATTATCTAATTTGTAGTGGTGAATGGGACGGCTTATTTGAAAATTCAACTAGTGACATGATTGCCTGGAATCCTGATGGATGTTATTAAAAATCGTTATTGTGTTTGTATGGGATTATTTGTTTCCTGGCTTCCATTCCCTCTTGTTATAATTAGGATTATCATGCTAGTTGGTATACTTGCGTCACTATTTACAACTCTCAAAAGTAATCTTGGGTAAGCCATCATTGGTTGTATTATAGCTGAGTAATATTTGCAGTAGTGAAACATTCTGTCGGCCAAAGTGACAAAAACCCCAGTCCATTGGAAAACCTGTGTCAACTAACTTTTGGGATGCTATACCTCCCAATGGTGATGAAAAAGCGGTTAACTATGAGGGGGTTGAACCAGCTGATATACCACATATAGAACAATCTGATAAGATTCACCTCCCTAATCCGCTAAGAATCCAAATCGATGGGAGAGTCGAACAGTTTCAGCTTGAGAAATCAACTGAATTGTCCTATGAAGCAATTCGAGCAATCCTTGCCGCTGACGAATTTTGGATTATCGACATAGATGCTAATAGAAATGCCTTTTTTCAGATGCGTATTGAAAGTGGACTGATTGAGTATTGGGCAGATGGTGCAATGCAACATCAGCAAACCGGTGACATCGATGACGCGCTAAAATATCTAGAATCAATTCTTTCAACAGATTCAGGCAGTCGAACCGCAAAGGTTGATGTTAATGACGACCCAATATCGGCGTCTGCTGCAGTAGTACCGACACAGCAGAGGATTGAGGCAAATCGACGGGTTGATGTTGCAAAACTTGCATCGGTTGAAACACCAGAAATCCACGATTTTTTCAGTTATGGTCGACTAGTATTAGTTGCGATTATAGTTTCCATTCCCACTCTGCTGTTTTTTTCCACCGGCGACGAAGGCCTCGTTCTCGGCTCTATCATCGTCACCACTGCTCTATTTGTAGTAGCGTACTTTTATTCTACACGAACCAAGATTGCGCATTTCAAAATTCAACAAACTTATGTTTGGTATCAAGGTAAATCTGTAAGATTCATTTACGTCAAAGAAGTAACGGACAAATTACTGACCTGGAACACTACAAGTACCTCAAAGGATTCAGAAGGTCACACTGAAACGACCCACCACCGTCATTTCAGAATAATCGACGCCAACGGCGGAGAATTATTTTCTGGCGAGGATGCCGGCGGCACGAATCGGATGGATGATCCTAAAGGCAGGGACCGTCTGATAGAATTGCTTGGATTAGAAACAATGGACAAAGGCGATTTGCTTTATCCTCCACCTAGAAAACATTCGGCGACTGGTACCACAATCCGTGATTGGGATAACAATAGAGATGTGCAACCCACCATGAATGGGGCCGTGAAAGGTATATTATCTATCGTTTTAGGAGCCATATTATTTCTAGGAACGATGGTTTTATTCATCGTTGTAGGTCTATCTTTGGGGGAGGATTTTGGAACTTATGAATATGAAATGCCAGATCGTTGGTGTGATTATAGCGTAAATTATCCTGTTACAGTGCCGCTTACCGTGGTAGGTGAAACATCAATGGATGGTTATGAGCATAATAGAGAGGATGGCACGTATTCTGATGCGAGTCTAGTCACCAATGGCGGCATATGCACCTACCGGTATCGAACTGGAGATTCAAGAGCATTTGAGTTTGTATATGAATTAGAAGAGGTGTCAGATATTGATGGAATTAGCATGCTAGTTATGCCGCACCCTGGCGGGCAGTTCGTTGGTTATTCAGGCCTTGAAGTCTATACAATGACTGACAATAGTTCCGAGTGGGTGCTACAAATCGAGTCGCCTTACATGCATGGCGATTATGAACGCTATGCCTCATACGAAAATTATCGCGCTGAGTTCGGTTCTATTGGTGATTGGAACAGACATGCCTTTGATAGTACGGTAGAGAATGTTTCTGTTGTCAAAATCGTTACCGGTAATGCCGACCAATTAGGCGACCGGTCGGTTAGTTTCTCTGGCTTAAGAGTTGATGCAGCGGGCGATTATGATTATCCCAACTATCGAATTTGTAGTGGCGAATGGGATGGGCTGTTTGAGAATTCAACTAGCGATATGATTGAATGGGATCCGTATGGATGTTGAATCAAGAGTAATTTGGCTCCCATTCCCATTTGTAAATTTTCATCCTGTCATCTTTAATCAGTAACTGAAGGAACGATTCTTCATCATGAAATAGTGGCATTCGCTCTCCGAAATATCTGGATTGAAAACCCGTCATGTATTCTTTCGGCTTGCCATTTTCTTCCGGAATCCAGCTTCTCTCTGACATGCATCGCACTACTTCCTTTGGAGTATTGCCGTAGTATACCTCTTCATCCCAGCCAAACCTGTCCCAGCCAAATACGACGATTTTGAAACCATCAAAAAAGGCATAATCCTCTTCACCAAGTTTCTCAGTTCCGTCCATATGGCGATATAGTTCAACGAATTTAAAAATCTATTCAAGGTAAATCGGCATAGCATTGGCATGGCCAAAATAAATTTTCAAGATAAATTCGCCAAATTCAGTGAATATTGGACCCCCAAAGTAATCGCTGAAATGAAC
>DAUW01000091.1:0-7684 GCA_002505355.1 Euryarchaeota archaeon UBA229
GTATGCAATTGCTACCCATTCAGTATACTTATGCAGTGAGGACACCTTGCTAAGAGCCTCCGAACTCGCTGCAGATAGGGGCGGTAGATTACACATTCACGTCAGCGAAACGAGGAAAGAAATCGCTGATTGTTATGAGAAAACCGGCAAATATCCGGTAGAATACCTAGATAGTATCGACTTTTTCAAACCCGGAACGATTTGTGCCCACGCTAGCTGGGTGAAGAAAAATGAAATTAGGTTGCTGAGTAAGCACAATGCAACTGCAGTCCACTGCCCGTCGTCGAATATGAAATTAGCATGCGGCGGCACCTTATCTCTACCAGCATTTCAGGCTGAAGGAGTCGATGTGCGCATCGGTACTGACGGAGCTGCCTCGTCTGGAAATGGTCTCAATATTCTCAATGAGGCGCGCACTGCAGCCCTTGTGCAAAGACATGACCATTGGGACCCGACTCTATTGCCAGCTAAGGATGTCTTCTCGATGATCACCAAAGACAGCAAGGACTGGGTTGCATGGGACCTTGACGACCTGCGAATGTATCCAAGGGGTCGTTCTAACAATCGCCATCTCGCTAATTTAGTATTCAATGGAGGCAGGTGTTTGGATATGTGGGTTGATGGAGTTGCTATTAGGATGGAAGGTAAAACCCAAACTATCAATGAAAGCGAGGCATTTAATCAATTAGATAATGCTGTAGAATCTTACTACGAGGGTATCGAATGATTATCGGTACCTATTAAGGACAAATCCACTCATGAACACCAACAGCATTACGAAATATCCAGCGGCGGACAAAGTCATGGTTACCTCATAATCAACATTTAATTCGAAATCTTCTGGTGCTTCGGAAAATGTGCCAATACCAACATAGTGTTCACTGGATTTTGCCTGCCAAGAAAGTCCAGATTGATTATCATCACCAATCGCGGCAAATTCGTTATCCCTCGAGGTGCATACCTCGCTATTTTGGTTTACCATTTCGATAAATGTAAGTCCATCACATTGGGATTTTTTATCAGCGTCGCCAATTACCAGAAATACATCATTGCGATCCCATTTTATCTGTGCATTTGCAGAAATTACCAGTGCAAAGGGATTTGATTGCATTGGCTCATCAGCAAAAAATACAGAATTTGGCACATTAGGTGTTGGAATAGAATCTACTGAGTCGTTGGTAGTAAAGCCTACACTACCAAATATCGACAGAAGCAGTGCTAAAACCATTAGCCCAACACCAAATTTATTGTTAACTTCCACAACATCACCTACAACTGCAAGAATGCAAGTGCCAAGATGATATAACTACCCAATAACATACCACCTTCCAACCAATTTGATTTACCGTCGGCGAGAATCGAATTGACTACTAGCACAGAGACAAAAGTTGCTGCGGTTTCTAGCATCCCAAACTCAAGAGTTAGAGGGACTCCAAGAGCCCAAGCAAACAGCACCATTGCCGGTGCAGCGAACAAGGCAATCTGAACACTACTTCCAACAGCGATTGCAACCGACAAGTCCATCTTGTCTTTACCAGCAACGATTACGGCGGTAAAATGCTCTGCAGCATTGCCGAAGAATGGCAATAATATCACACCAATAAATAACTCAGGCATGCCCCATTCGACGACTGCAGCTTCAAGGCTGTGAACCAAAATATGAGCCATCCAAGCAACTAATACTGTTGCTAAAATAAGTAAAATCCAAGCATTTTGGTTTGTCATAGTTGGGTGCTCATGGTGACCATGTCCTGGCTCTGTCGCAAATACGTGGGAGTGAGTTTTTAATTGAAAGAGGAGGGCAAAGCCATAGATAATCAGTAGTACTATTGAAGCATAGTGGGATATATTCTCGACATCGGAAAAGGTACCACCAGAGTACTGTAAAGCGCTAGGAATTATGAATGCGACAACCGCTAGCAAAAGCAATGTCCCGTTCATTTGGATTGCGTCACTATTGAACGTCTGTTCTTTGTGCTTTAGGCCACCCCACAACATTGCTAGGCCCAACACTAGGAGCATATTACCAAGGATAGAACCGATTAGTGAGGCTTGAGTTACCGTCACCATAGTATCAACAATTTCAGGATCATTAGATGCCGCATAAATCGCCAATCCAACAATAATCAGCTCAGCTGCATTACCAAAAGTTGCATTGAGAAAACCACCAATAGCCTCTCCAGTCCGCAGGGCTATCTCTTCCGTACCTTTACCCATAAGAAATGCTAGCGGCATTATTGCAATCATTGAAAATAAGAAAGCCATAGTAAGATTGTGCTGGAAATTGAACATTACAGCGAGTGGTAGTGCTACCAGCAACCAGTTTAATTTGTTACTAATTGGGTTAAATGCATCGATTACCGATTCTAGCGTTTGTTCGGTAGTCACACTGTTTTCAGCGTTATCAACAACATCTGCCATGGCCTTGTGATGAATTTTCCCCTAATTGAGGTATCTGTCAACTTTAGGGCTAATCCTCTGATTTCTTGCGCCTTGTTGGTCGGCGTTTCGGTGCATTTCTTGGTGCTGGACGGCGTCCAACCTTACGGCGAGGTTTAGGCTCCTCGACCTCTTCTTCATCAGCAAATTCATCATCATCAAGACCAAAGAACGCATCATCATCTTCTTCGGGTTCGGGCTCTGCAGCTGGCTTAGGTTTAACTTTGGTGCGCCTCTTCTTGCGCTGAACTACGTTTACTGAGAATGGATCGTCTTCTGGCTCCTCGTCCTCGGTTTCTGCTGGCTCAGCTGTTGGAGTCACGCTAGTATTGGTAAGGGCATCATAGTCAACCTGTTGAGTTGTGCCGATGAATTCGGACATCCAATCATCATCGTCATAGTCATCGTCAGATTTTCGCTTTTTAGGCCCCCGCATGCCAGCACTAATAACAAATAACATCAAGATTATTGATATAAAAGCAATACCAGCGGAAACCCAGACAAAGATGTAAGGCGGGTCTGTGTAGGACGGCTCAACAACTATCGGCTCTGGAGCAGGCTCAAGTGATTGCACATACTGACAGTTAGTAGTGCCGTCAATCTCGTTAAAACAGTAGTCGACTGTGAATATTACTTGCTCTATGACCTCATTTCCAGCTGAATCAACGGCTCTAACCGTTAATGCATGTTGACCATTAGCAAAATTTCCTGCACTCACGTCTTGACTGAATACGAAAGCACTACCATCTTGATTTACGTCTTGTAAGTTATCTGGAGTCTGCCAAGCGGTCACTTCTGAGAAACCCGATCCGTAGTTGTAGGTAAACTTATACTGCATTAAATCTATTTGAACGTCGTCAGTTGCACCCGCACTTATCGACATAGTTTCTTTTGCTAGGTACTTTGAACCATCCGAAAATGATGAAGGAGAATAAATCGTCAACGATGGACGTTGTGCATCGAGGCTTCGCTCAGTCCATGTTAATTGTTGATTGTTGTAACTTTCATCAACCATGTCAACTGTAATCGTGATTAGTCCAGCGGTAACCGAATTATCGATATCAAAACTGTGGTAATATTCCGGGCCTTTGGTTGAATCAAGAAGATTGTCAGCATACATCAACATCTGACGAGGGTTGTTGGTAATCTTCCCCCCTGAAGAGGTTGTTAAATGGACTGTTGGATTACTGTATAGATATTCATTAACTGATAGCCTGATTGAGTAACTTCCAGATACCAGTGACGGGCTGAGATATAGTTCATCGTCATCATCATACAATTGATAAGTTGCGGTCGGTGGAGTGGTATCTTCCTTGATCTTCAGTGAGCTGCCACCAGACCCCGGGAATGCCTCAACGTTTTGGTTGCCGTAAAGGTCCTCAACCGTAATGGCATACCAGATATCTCGCTCTACGTCATCTGGTATCGAATAGGTCTTAGTAAAGGTGAATTCGGTGAGGAACGATCCTGTATCTTGGATATCGCTATCGAATAATACCCAGCCGTTTTCCTCGGAGACTACTGAGACTTCGTCTTCATCTTCACCGAAAGGAGCACCTTCATGTTGCCAAATTGAATAGATTTCACCGTCTAACTGTTGGTCATTTAGCCATTCTATGGTAACTATTGAAATCTCTCCTTCAACGTCGATGGAGTTGATTCTAGGTGCAGCAGGCGTGACGGTTTCTTCATAGACAGGACCGGCATGATTTTGCTCTAGTTGGGTGTAATGATACGGTCCCGCTGAATGCTGATATAATGCTTCACTAGTGACAAAGTAGAATGACGTTCTATCTACCTCTGGCGGTACAGAAACGGTGAACTGTTGTATTCCATCGGTAACCGTGCCTTGATATTCAACTGTTACATTTTCAGCGAATTGAGAACCTGTTACTAGGTAGTTAGAACGCCAAATGTGATATTTCTCTCCTTCTGCGCCGAGTTGATCACTCCAAGTTATCAACGTCTCAGAATTACCCATGAAAGTTGCCGTAACATCGGTTGGTTCCGCAACCCAGTTGTAGAACGCATCTTCATAAACGGAAGTGCACGAATAGCCTGCAATATCTTCGTCATAGATACCGTTTTGGTCAACAACTACAACACAATAGTGAGATGTGCCTAGTCTACCAATCGGTACGCTGTAATCGAAGCTTTGGTTGCCTTCCTCAACAAGGGCAATTTGCTCTACACCAAATTGCGTTGTCAAATTGAACTCTTCCCCTGAGGTATATATTGCATAAGATTCACCCGCTTCGCCTGTTACGTCGTTCCATGTAATTGTGGTAATTCCACCACCGGTTTGGCTGTCGGGCTGGAAACTCCCTGTCGGTGAAACCACTGGCGTAGCCGGCATATTGTCCTCGCTGAGCGGCGATGTGATGGCATTGTTTGACAGGAATCTAATATCCTCATAATCGAGTCCTTGGCCTAAATAATTTGGCAGTAGATATGTGATTGCATAATATATCTGGCGATCAGTATCCTGTGGGATATTTAGGTCATAATTCGACACACCCGCAACTAATTGAGCAATCGGGCTCATGGAGGCAAATTGGTCTGCAGCGGTATTTCGGGTAATTGGGTTTGTCGATTCCCAGATACGAATTTGATAGGCATTCGGGCCCTCCTCGGGTAGTACGTAGAATATATCATTGTAATTTATCCATGATAGCGAGGTTGTGCTTGTTGTTGGGTCGAAAGCAGCCATTAAGTTGTACGGGGTTCTAACCGGTGTGGTTACTTCGACAATTGGGTCATAGGTTGCTGAGTCATTTGCTATCAATGAATCATATGTGGTTGGCGTGCCATCTTGGGCTGGAATCGTTGTTGTAATACCATAGAAAAATGAGCCGTTAGTTCCCGGGGACACTTGATAAGAATAACTGTGCCCAGAGTGTGAACCATTTTCACCGCCGAGACACAAATATTTCACTGCATAATCATCGCTATCGCAGGCTGGCACGGAGTGGATTAATGTAGCATCCTGTATGTTTAATGGATTGATAACTTCTGTGTGCCGGTAAACATGGTATTCTGCATTATAGAAATCATCCAAAGCACTTGGTTGTTCAAGACTGTCAATATTGCGCCAAGTAATCGTTGTTAACTCAGTGCTACTATCAAAAGATGCCTGTATATCTTGAGCCTGTAAGTGGAATAAATCACCGGTATCCTCTGCCGTAACATTGCTTATTGGCATCAGTGAGAATGCCATTAATAGTATTAGTAGCGAAGCAATGGCTTTCCCATCATAAGCCTTGGAACTCCCCGTCATCATACCTTTCTAGCGTGCAACCGTTATGAGTATACCGCTAATTAATGTAGGATTCAAGCCTATTTGTAGTCTAATTTTACTCACTCAATCAGCCTCGTCCTTGGGCGAGTTTGGCTGTGGAAGAGGGTCGTCAGTATCGATTTGCTTAATCTGTTTACTGGCTTGAATAAATCTAATCAAGAATGTCCAAATGCCACCCAGTGCGGAGATGAAAACAACAATGCTAAGTGGGTTTATTTCGATATGGTTAAACATTCCTGGATACGAACCCCAAGAATAACTGTCCAGATGTAGTAGAATACCCATTAAAAATATTGCAATAATGCTGAGTATGGTTCGATCAGCGCGCGAGAATCCTCGATAATTCCTCGTTCCTGCAACAGCCTGAGCTTGTGTACCCATGTATGACCCTAAAAGAGTAAACCAAGCAGCTGAAAGGCCTAGGACAATGTCATCAACAAATACTGATGCTGAGATACATATTATCCAAACTGCATCGAGTAAGCGATCGAATGTATGGTCAAGATAGTCTCCCCATCTGGTAACCCTACCTGTTGCGCGCGCAACGGGCCCGTCAAGACCGTCTAATGCCATAGCCAATGTTATCAGCAAACCGCCGCCAAATAACATTGAAACACCTAGACTGTCTTCCGATGCGAGAAAAACGGAAAGGCCTCCCAATATCCCAATTGGAAGGGCAATCCAAGTGATGGCTGCCGGACTCAACCACGACATTGATTCGACTATTGGGTTCAAGGTTCGCTCCCAAATATTGCGTAATTTTTCCAGTGCCATGCTCCTTACCAATACTACCCAAATCGACTAAGGGATTGATTGTTACGGCTAGAAATTGCCATCCTAACGCTTTCCCAGCCAGTCAATAGCATTCTCAGGTATGGTTGAGTCTAAATCATCTGTTAACCAGGTGCTGATTGCATTTACCACCTGCTCGGCAGATAATTTACTGGCATCTAGTTCAAGTATCGGCTGAGTGATATCAAATTCAATAATCTCAGCCCAAGTCCCAGCCAATAGTTCCCATTCAACATTAGCAGTTATTTTAGCGTCATCGTAGCCTCTTGCCTTGAGCCGCTGCCGCAACTCCCCCGGTTCACACCTCAACAGAACTATCCTATCTACCGACAAAAAATGTGACAAATGTCCATCAATTAATTGCTGTTTATTTGCCCCCGGGAAAAACTCCTCTGCTAATTTATGGATATCAATTTCTTGACTTTTCATTGCTTCATCGTATACTCCTTGACAATCGAAGGTTTTGGCTAATTCACTAACCGATAAGACCTCCCATCCCTGCTGACCCATTAATTGGGCAACCGTTGTTTTGCCGACGGCTGGACTGCCAGTAATTGCTAGGGATGGCATTATCGTATCAGTGACGCCAGTCGGTTTTGCTACAACAACTTTGGCTTGTGGTAGTTAACCCAGCAAAGCCATCAAATGCTTGATTATCCTCGGTAACCTGTTGCCATGTTCGGTATGAATGACCCTGCACAGACTTTGATGCAGTTGGAAAATTACATCAGAGATGGACGTTTAGAAATGTCTGAGGTAATGGCTACTCAGTTTACTGATATGTTCCTTCGAAACAAAAAACGTGATGCACAGGACCAAATAATGCTGGTAAGGGGGTTGCAAATACTCTGCGATGTGTTGGTTAGTCGTAACAAGTTTAGCCTTGCAGCTTCCGCAGCAAAGACGTTACTTCGGGAAAGAAAAAAGACGACGCGGGAAAATACCATCATCGGCAACTACTACCAAGATTTGCAACGATCGGGTAAGTGCTACGCGTTAGTGAACAAACCGCGTAAAGCAAAATCTTTCTTCACCAAGGCATACAAACAGTCTGGTGGATGCATTGTAACTGCGCTTGAGGCGGTTGTTTCATTGCCCGAGGATAAGAAAATGAGTGCCCTCTTCCTTGACTCCTTGGCTGGTGCAGGTTCGGTA
>DAUW01000091.1:8066-8956 GCA_002505355.1 Euryarchaeota archaeon UBA229
AGGTACTTGCTGCCTTGAACTTACCAATCTATCAAAATAACCCTGAGGCAAAACAACTTATCGATACATTTGCTGGCCAAATAAGGGCTATTGAGAGCGGAGAGATGGCAGCCAACCAAAAATTACAGAATGCTTTGGATTCACTACAACCAAAGCATGACTACTATGAATATAGTTGATGGTAACGAGGGATGGATTTGAACCATCGATCTCCGGGTTATGAGCCCGACGGGATATCCAGACTACCCCACCTCGTTATGCAAACCGCCGGGTTAACCCATTTTCAAACCACCGATGACGAAATTGTCAAATCAACGCCGAAATTATTCCAAAAAAGGACTTTATTGGAATTGCCTTATCTACCAATGCCACTCATCATTCACCATGCGAGGTATTGCTGGACGGTCGCTCATCCTGTCATTGTTGCTCTGTTCAGCAATGTTAGCAGGTTGTATGGGCGGCGAGCAGTCTAGTGATGATCCAAAAATTGAGCTAGTAATCTACTACGATGAAACCGCTGGCATGATTCAAGAGAATATCCAAAACGGTCAGCAAGTAGCGTTTTCAGGTGTTGAGTTGTCATTCGATTATGCATATACAAAATCGAGCGCCGGAGAAATCGAGTCATTTTACTTTGAGGCCGGGGATGGAAGTAGTAGAATCACAGTAGACGCTAACGAAACTGGTGAGATAACCTACACTTATGCGACCCATGGCATGTTTACCGCTAACTTAGGCGCTATTGATGAGGCGGGTAATGAGGCTAATACTACAGTGACAATTAGAATCGATAAACGCACGCTGTGGAGCCAATCAGGAACTACCGACCCCGATACGATGAATATTGACACTACTCCTGATTGTGAATGCCCAGCGCCAAATCAGATTAC
>DAUW01000091.1:9337-12380 GCA_002505355.1 Euryarchaeota archaeon UBA229
GTAACTGTTGAATGGTTTTTGAGCGGCGAAGGAGTAACCCGCGAATCAGGTAAGGAGCAAATCGCTGATGGCCAAAATGCCCAATGGATGCATAATGAGCTTAACATTGGTAAACAGGTTTGGGCGTTAGATGTTGAACTCAGCAGTTCCGATGAACAAGTCAACATTGACCATGATGTCAGAATAACCTACAACAATGAAGAAAGCAATCCAAATCCACTGCCCACAGAAAATCAGTAGACAAACAGGCATTGATTTTCACTTTCATATCTAGTGAATCTGTAAGTTAAAGTGAATATTGACCTCCCAGTACCTCGAATAGTCCAAGTAAAATAGGCCTAACCTTGCGTGATAAATTCGGCATCCCTGTTTAGTTTCTTCATATACTGGAGGACACTCGCTTTGAACGGAAGTGAAAAGGATGGCGACCAAAGCAAGCAAGAAAACTAAGATTGAAATTGAAAAGAATGAAGACCTGCTCGAGGACACGGTGTTAATGATGAACGCTGACGAGGAAGAGCCAGAGGCAAAAATAGAGGATTTACCAGGCGTAGGACCAGCAACTGCAGAGAAACTACGTGAAGCTGGTTTTGATGATTTACTATCGTTAGCTGTAATGTCCCCTGCAGACTTAGCAGAACAGGCTGAAATTGGCGAAGCAGTCGCTGGAAAGATTATCGCCGCTGCCAAAAAGATGGCAAACATTGGTGGTTTCGTGTCTGGTGGCGATCTGCTTGAAAGAAGGAAAGAGGTGCAAAAATTATCCTCCAAGGTTCAATCGATTGATGACTTACTAGGCGGTGGATTCGAGACACAAGCACTGGTGGAAGTATACGGAGCGTTTGGTAGTGGTAAGACCCAAATTGGCCACCAACTAGCCGTCAACTGTACTCTGCCAACCGAAGAAGGCGGTTTTGATGGCGACGTATTTTACATTGATACCGAGGATACTTTCAGACCCGAGAGGATTACCCAGATGGCTCGGGGACTAGGTCTAGATCCTGACCAAGTTTTAGCCCGTATTCATGTTGCTAGAGCATATAACTCAGCCCACCAAATGCTACTTGTTGACGAGATCAAGCGAATGAGTAAAGGACTCAATGTTAAAATGATTATTGTAGATTCTTTAACGAGCCATTTCAGAGCTGAATTTATTGGCCGTGGAATGCTGGCTAATAGGCAACAAAAGTTGAACAAGCATCTGAAAGAGCTGAAGCAGTTAGCAGACATCAACAACGCACTAGTGCTGGTTACAAACCAAGTCCACTCCAAGCCAGACGCAATGTGGGGAGACCCTACTAAGCCAATTGGAGGCCACGTTCTAGCTCACGCCAGTACATTCAGACTATACCTACGCAAAGCAAAGGGTGGCAGAAGAATTGCAAGACTAGTTGACTCACCAAACCTCCCTGATGGAGAGTGTGTCTACCAAGTTACTGAAGAAGGCCTGAAAGATTGAGTCGGTGATTCGAAAACTATCGGGAAACAGGCGTTTTACCTTTTGAATTCGTCGGCACCTTCAAAGATACTTGGTCAACCTTAACGTCATGCGCCATTTAATTGACCGCGTTTTAGAGCTTAGTGAAGAAGAGCAAATCAAAATCACTCCTAGTGACATTCCACCAGGCCAAGGCAATGAGGAGGAATTGAAGGCGTTATTAGAGTCTTTACAACCTAGAATACGGGTATATGGTGCTGGCGGAGCCGGTTGCAACGCTGTTAGCAGGTTGGCTGAAGAGGGGTTATTCGACAGTAGTTATGTAACTGGTTATGCCATAAATACAGATGCACAAGCCTTACTCATGTCACCACTCGAGGAAAAGGTGCTCATCGGCAGAACTGCTAGAGGCAGGGGTGCTGGAGGCGATCCTACCAAGGGTGAGGCGGCCGCCCTTGAATCGGAAATGGTACTTAGAAGAATTACAAATGATACACAACTGGCAATCATTACTGCTGGTATGGGTGGAGGATCCGGAACCGGAGCTGCTGGACACATCGCTAGATTAGCGAAACAACAGGGCGCGATGACTATTGCAGTCGTTACATACCCATTCAAGTCCGAGGGATCTCTTAGAAAACAGAATGCTGAGTGGGGTTTAGAAAGGCTAAGAGAGCACTGCGATACAATATTAGTAATTCCAAATGAACGATTGTTAGAGATTGAAGGAGTCAAAGACTTGCCAATAGCTAGTGCTTTCCGCGTTGGTGATGAATTGCTTGTTAGGTCAATAACGGGTGTCACAGAATTACTAACTACCGATGGGATGGTCAACCTCGACTTCGAGGATTTGAAGGCGGTCATCAAGTCAGGTAGTGGAGTCGCAATGATTGGACTCGGTGCCTCATCAGCTGAAAAACGTGCTGAAGAAGCAACGCTTGAGGCATTACACTCGCCGCTATTAGAATTGGATACTTCGGATGCAAGAGGCGCGCTAATCAATGTCGTTGGTGGTTCTAATCTAACTTTAGGTGAAGCAGAAAGATGTGCGCAAATTATTCAAGACAAAATCTCGCCACATGCAAAGATAATTTGGGGTGCAGCAGTCGATGAAAGCTTAGGTGACGAAATAAGAGTAATGTTAGTACTGACTGGGGTTAAGAGTGAACAAATACACGGCTCAAGCGAGAATCGTCAGATAAGAGCATTGAGGAATAAAAGCATCGAATTCGTAAATTAATCCCTAATAATTCTAAAACCGATATACATCAAGAGTAATATTCCCGAAAATAACATCGTCTTATCGAACAGATCGAGCTCAAGCGCGGATACCTGATTAGGAAGCGGATCGTTGTTTTGCGAACCAGGAATGTAAATCTCAATCGAATGCCAATTATCGCCGCTTGATTGTTGATTACCATTTACCGCATTAGCATGGATTAGAAGTCTGGCCATAGTCGTATTATCATCTGGTGAGAACCAAGAAAAATCCCAACTCCTTTGCTGGTTAGATGATTCTTGATGAGTCCACCCCCCGTCCATTTGTTGGCCCTGCTCCCCAAAATCTAGGGTACCACCATCGATGATTATTCTGAACCCTCCTTG
>DAUW01000006.1 GCA_002505355.1 Euryarchaeota archaeon UBA229
TACATTGTCCCTTGATTACACTAATCTGCCACTTGGGTGGAGTGCGTCGTTCTCCTGGAATCAAGCAACAGATATATTTGTTCAACCAGGCTTTACTGTCCCAATACTGCTTACTTACACAGTAGGTGATGATGCAGTGCCTGATTCTGTGGGCTCATTTAATTTAATTGCAGTATCACAAAACGATTCCACTCGCACAGATAGCATAACTATTGAAATCGCTGCTAGCATGGTCAGCGATGCACTGGTGTACGGCGATTTATCTAATGAATTTAACACACTCTACATCGCCCCGGGAGAAAGTGAAACCATTTTGTTTAATGTGGTAAATAATGCGACGGTACAAGATATCTTTGACACTAGTGTGGTTTTTGAATCTGCAAACAACTGGGTGTTGACCGATATCACCCCTGCGCAACTGTATCTTAATGCTGGGGATTCAGGTTCTTTTAGCGCCAAAATTACGGCTCCATTGACAGCGCAGGTCGGAGATGACTGCCCCGGATATATTGGTTCTATTGTTTCTCAGCGAAGTGGTGAGGTGTTCTTCACCACCACCATTGACAACCTGGTAGTATCGCAAGTCAACAACATAATGGTGGATTGGGTCAATCAACCAACAGCATTAATTCCGGGTGAAAAAAATATTTTTACTATCGAAGTTACTAACTTGGGTAATGGCCAAGTTCCTGCAGAATTGTATGTGAATGGTATACCAGCAACTTGGGACATTACATACACAAGCGATTCGGAAATGTCGGGTAGTGTTATCCAACTTGGCGAAGTATCGGACATTAGCGCTAGTAAAATTGTTGAAGTTGCCATTTTTGTCCCAAGAGGAGTAGATCACAGTCAGGTGCTTGACTTGACAATTAGCGCATTGCCAAAGATGTACGGAGATGATGTCGACTCTAGTGATAATTATATCACAGCAACCCTGGTTACGGAAGTTGTCAGAAATCTAAGCCTAACCGTTGAACAAAATCTAATCATGGCCGGGGTGGGCAACACTACTTCAATAAACATATCAATTAGTAATTTAGGCAATATTCAAGAGAATGATGTGCGTTTTATTGCAGCTATTTCCAGTGAAGATTACTTAGAGCCATTGACTGCGTATATGACTTTGGGGAATACAGGAATCCCGTATGCTTTTAACCAATATCACCCTCTTAGTGTCGATAAAAATTCAACTCGCACAGTAAGAATAGATGTTGTGATACCGGACAACATCGACATAGGTTCTATTATTATTTTTGATTTCCAGGTTATCAGTACGACAAATGAATTTGACATGTTAACAGACAACACGACAATCGAGGTCAGCTACATAAGACAGACTTCAGTTGAATTGAGCGCCAATTCCGGGCCACTAATAGATCCATTCGGCTATTTGTGGGTAAATATAACAACAATGTCGACTACTGAAGAAAATTATCGTATCGCTTTTGACCAGCCAGATAATTGGCGGTTGATTTGTGATTCTGTGGTCGTGAGCGGTGGTAACATAAATCTGTCATCTGACTTACAAAATATAGTACGAGAGGATAAGATGTTCTGCGAGGTTGTTAACGAAGGAGATATACTGAAAGGGTTTGTCAACGTCACAATATATAATGCAGATAATGAATTACTTCACACCAGTGATATGTATTATCAATTCGCAGACCTATCGGCAGACCCAGTAAATTACTTATCCCCGTTGACGTTCAGCATTTTGGGAATTGTCGTCATAATTATTGCTGGAATATTACAATTTGTCAGACGAAAACGAAATACTAGTGATGATGAAACAGGACAAATGTCTGGACCACCAATATCCGGGCCACCCATCAGTAGACAATTTACACCTGAAAGAACTAATCCTCAGGTTGAGAGTGTCACTAAGTCTCAGGGGACAAATGCTGATAATATGACGCCACCGATTCCCGCTACTGGCTTGCCGCCAGGATGGACTATGGAGCAATGGCAATACTATGGGCAACAATATTTAGATATGAACAACAGGCAATAATGTGGCAGATTTCCCTAGCCTCTGGTATGCGCTTTGGGTAGTAATATCGGTTTGCGGTGTATTAACATGGTACTTGAGGAATTTTACTCAGCGTGTTGAGTTAACCAAACTAGTTGCCTTTACGGGTGTTATTGCAATGCTTGCCATGTTACTATGGACTTGGACAGATTTCTGAGGGATTATGATGAGTATTGCAGGAGTTGAAGAACATACGATGTTTGACAGATATCCTTGCAGATTACCAGTTTGGTGGGGGTATTTTGGTGATATCGGGACAAAACCAGATATAGATGACATTAGTGGTAAAATGGTCATTCTCAGGATCGAGAAAAGATTCAACAGATTTGAAAGGTTGTTGGCCAAATTGTTCCGTGCGCCCAAAGAAATACGGCGACCATTAGACAAAAAAAACAGCATTCTCTGGCAACTGTGTGACGGTAGTAGAACGTTTCAAGAAATATGTGATATCCTAGATTCGTTGTTTCATGAAGATATAGCACCAGTAATCCACCGGACCGCTGCAGGAATTAATCTTCTCAAGGAAAAAAATCTAATGACGGTGCTAGACCATCCATTTACTGGTAAGTGGGATATCGATAAAGGGGTGGTTCCTAATAATCAAACTCTCGCGCCGATGGCGGAAAAATTGAACGTTACCCTTGATGGTGATTGATTTCACAGTGGTTCCCAAACCAAACGTAAGCCTATTCCATCACTGCGTTTAGTTACAGGAGCTTGGCCTCTGGCCGAGCTTCTTGTTGAATCGCTCTCGGTGAACCAACTTCCCCCCCTTATGCTGTGAACCGATGAACCGTCTAAAAACGGTGATTGCTTTGACGCGATTGTGTAATCTTTCCGGTAATTATCCTGACACCATTCAGAAACTGAACCATACATATCGTGCAATTCCCATAAATTGCTTTTCTTAATGCCAACTTCTCTTGTTGACGCTCCCGAATTGCCTGCGTGCCAGCCATAGTCATCAAGATCTCCATCAAAATTACCAAAACACCATTTGGTTTCTGTTCCCGAGCGAGCACAGTATTCCCACTCGGCTTCAGTCGGCAATCGCCAAATACCATCCAGGGAGAGCCTAGGTTGCGAATTATGAAACTCGTTTAATCTGCTGATAAACTCAACACAATCATGATAATTTACTGAATCTACCGGTCGTAATCCTGAACTCCAACCTTGCTGAAATTTTGCTGGATTACTACCCATGATTGACTCCCAGTGCATTTGTGTTACCAGTCTTTGGCCAATAAAGAAAGGCACTTCAATCTCAACTTCGTGGGTAGGATATTCTCGCGCTAAGCCGTCGCCTACAGTGTCTCCCATGATGAATTTACCCGGCTCAATTAAAATGTAAGTACCGCCAAATTCGTCCTCAAACCGTGGTCTAGACAACAATAACACCTACGGCATCAACTTATTGCTATTTTCGATAACTGATTTCACGACTTTTGTGAGTCGTTCTATAGTCTCGTCGTTAACTAAGTTACCGTCTTCATCAAATGCTTCCTTGACTTTGCCAATCGCAAGTTGTTCTGGCACGGGCCATGCATGCAACCACCTGAGCATTATCCGCATGTGGTTGAGAGTGTTGGAGTTTTGAGCGCCGCCTAATGTTGACATAAGTCCGAAAACCTTCCCTTTCACGTGTTTGCTGTACAACCAGTCGAAGGTATTCTTCATTGCCCCCGACATAGTTCCGTGATACTCTGGTGAGGCAACCAAAAATGCGTCACACGTGGTAGCTAATTCTTGAAATTCTTTCACATTAGGGTCCTCCCAGCAACCTTCCTCACCAACGATGGGCAGTGGTTTCACATCTAGGTCCCAAAAATATACCTCAGCACCCAGTGATTTAGCAATGTCTAAAGCATGATTAACAAGCATGCCACACTTGGACGTTGGCCTGTATTCCCCGCTTAGTCCAAGCACTTTGAGTGGATTATTAGGCATATTTATCCCAATAAATCATGGTTATTGAATGTAAGTGTTATTACATACATACATAAGTAACCCTTATGATTTGTGTCTAACGGCATAGAGTTGAGGGTTATGGAACAATATCCAAGTACTGGAGTAGGAAAAGACGACGATGATATTGTTGCGCAAGTCGAATCACTACTAGTTAGCGGGGAGGAGGCCTCAAGGTCTGGTGACTCTAAAACAGCCCTTGCTGCTTTCAACAAAGCTATTTCACTTGACCCATCTTCAGATATGGCGTGGTTCAATAGAGGAGTATTACTAGAGGCACAGCAAGATGCGCGCGGTGCTAGACAAGCATTCCAAATATGCTTGGATGTGAACCCCAATCACGCACCAGCAACTGCCAACCTGTGCATTCTATTAGAGCGCATTGGCGACGAAGTCAGTGCGTTCAACATGGCCCTAAAAGCCCTCGAATTTTATCCTGGACACCCATCAATTCTCGATGTTAAAAATCGCTGCGCTGGTAGTGCTGCATCCAAGTCAATCGACGACATGGCACATGTAGAGCAGATTGAAAGCTTCGAGCAGGACGACGTGACAACAGTAATCGAAGAGACGGGATTAACCGATGTTCAAGCACTCCTAGATGAGGCGGTACACCATGATGCTGATGAAAATAAACAACTGGATATCGATGAATTACGCTCGGCGGCACAAGTAGTGGTTGCTACAGAAGACATTCAAGAACGCATTGATGTCACACAACCAGTTGTGGATTCGATTCCTGATTTACCTGTAGTACCAATTGAGCCAGAAATCGATAATGCCATTGACTTGGATGGTATGGCAGAGGAAGCAAAACAACTTATTCAATCAGGTGATGCAAAAGGTGCCTTAGCTCTGCTGAAACCACACCTAAAAACAGAGGCGTCAAAACATGCCCAATCCTGGTTAATCGCTGGAGGCGCAATGGCTAAACTTGATCTCGAAGAGCACGCAATATCAGCAATTGAACACGCCCAGAAACTAGATCCATCGAATCCAAAAGGATGGTATAACCTTGGGTCGCTAAAACAGCGACAGGGGATGCTGGAAGAAGCGTCAACCTGTTACTCTAACGCACTTCGAGAAGACCCGTCATATGTCAAGGCAGCCCAAAAATGGGCTCCTGTAGCTATGGAGTTGAAAGACCCACAAGCCTACTTGTCTGCAGCAACAATAATCGTCGCAGCAAATCCAGAAAGCCCAATCAGAATGGAACTAGCGACCACGTTAATCGAACTTGCAGAAGGTGAATCCAGAGTATTGGAGTCGCAAACGGGATTACCGCCAACATTACCAGCTGGACCAGAAATGGCCAATACAGCCCTAGATTTACTCGGCAGCGGTGAGACCCAAATCCACGCCAGAGCACATACAATGGCCAATAACCATATGGAATCTGTCAAAATTTGGAAGGGATTAATTCAGACAGATCGTAATAATCCTGCCACATGGCGTGGTTTGGCAAAAGCATTATTCGCCGCTGGCGATAATACCACTGCGGAAAAATGTCGTGTAAAAGCCGATGAGATAGAAGCAGAAATGGCAAATCGTGGCAACGCCCCTGTGGTAGAGAAGCCAACAGTTAGCACTGATATAGCTACAGCTTCTCAACCTAGCGTAACAGAATCTTCAATTGAAGACGCCGTCAGCCGAGAAGAAATGATGTCAGCAAATGAACTACTATCTCGACCTCAAGTAACCAGTCCAGAACCCGCTCCTAATCCCAATCCAGAGGTTGACCTAGCGAAAGCAGCACTGGAAGTACAATCGAACTCGTTGGTTCAAGAGGAATTTCGCAACCCTAGTTCAAACTCAATTGCCAACCAAGACATCTCATGGTACAACCAAGGAGTAGCACTAATCGAGGCTGGAAAATACAGCGAGGCATTATCATGTTTCGATCGAGCACTTCCCTCTTTCTCAGATGATGATGAAATGGTTATCAGAATTTTAAACGGCCGAGGAAATGCATTTTACTATCTAGAAAATTACCCAGCTTGTGTTGAATCATACCACCAGGCTATGCTGATAAAACCAGAAGAAGTTCGTGGTAAGACATTGTATAACATGGGAACTGCTTATGCCGAAATGGAGAGATATCAAGATGCTGTGAAATGTTTTGAACAAGCGATACCGCGGGGTCTCTCCAAAGATGAAATCAAACGAACCAAGGACCAAATACGTCGATGTAACATTTTGATAAAGGAACAAAAAAAGAAGAATCGGTGAGTTCATGATCAACAACCAAGACATCACCCAAAAATTGATGGAGGCAGGTCTTGATGAAAAACACGCTCAACTAATAATCGACATGGCTTGCCAACCCCCGGCAAAAGCCAGTGAAATAGGAAAACGACTCGGATTATCTAGAATGGACGCTTACAATTCTTTGAAGAAATTACAAGAAAAAGGACTGGTAAAGGCGACTTTAGATAAACCAATTAGATTCTTTGGCATGACAATTAATGAAGTATTCAAGCAAATAATTAGAACAAAAGAAATGGATTTGCGCAGAATGAACGAAAATTTAGATTCATTAACGTCATCTGGGCATTTCGCCATAGTTTCCAAGCAACCAAACCATGATGAAGATTCGTTTTCGGTTTTGAAGGATCGCCATACAATACATGCTACGATTGAGTCTATCGTCGCAGAAGCCGAGGACAAGATCTGGTTGCTACTTGGCAAGTGGGGAATACTTCACATGTTGAGATCTGGATGTATGGATTCTGTTAAGGAAGCGCTGAACAGGAATGTTGAAGTGAAGCTAGTTGTATGTTTAGACGAAAAGACCGTGCGGTTTTATGATAATTTGGACAAGAGAATCGAAATAAGGCACCATCCGGATTTTAATCTGTGTGGAGTGTTTATTGACAACGAGGTTGGTATTCAGTTTGTGCAGACCGAGGAATCACCCACCGGCAGGGGCAAGGAAGATACGGCGATTTTAATGGAATCTGATATGCTACTCACCGCACAAAGTGAATTATTGCGAATCCAATGGAATGCTGCTTCCTCATATCAAACGGCAAAGGCCAAGATGATTGACGGAATGATGACTGAGCCTTTGCGTTTATCGCTTGGCGAAGGGTCATTTTATGAGCGGTTCAAGGAGTCTATTAAACTGGGAATGGATAATAATTCAAATGCTGTTCTGACAAAACGTGGCCAAATTGTTGATAATAATTTGATCCCGCAATCAAACCCTCTGTCGGTATTGGGAATCAACACAAATCAATTATTCCAGGATGTTGGTTTTAGAATCGGTCAAGAACTCGCAGTAAAACTACAGCATATCGATAACGATGAAACTTTTTGGAGCAATATCAAAACAGAATGGCAGGATTTGGGGATGGGGGATTTAGAGTATGATAAATTACCTCCAAGCGTGATTACAGTTTTCGATGGCAATGCTTGTGAAGGGCAACCAGAGTCTTCACTCATGTTCTGTAACATGGATGAGAGTGTCATCGCTGGGGTTGTAAAAGAGCGTTATGATAAATCAATTGATTCATGCAAACGACAATGCTCAAATGACGAGAGTTCCTGTTGCTACGAGATAACCATAATTCAATGATCAATAATCAATGAATACACATATTCATAGATAGGAAGCGTGTAGGCTATTCATGGACTGTGGAACTTGTGAGACTGCTGGGCCAGTCATTGTCCAAACACCCGAAGTGGTAAACGTTGAATTAACCATTACGAAAAATGCTGAATCTATGTTAGAACAAGCATTTGGTGATGACAAGAGCATGGCTTTGTTGGTTGGTGTGCTATCTGGAGGTTGTTCTGGCTATATGTATGATCTGCAAATAGTTGATGACACTGATATCGATTGCCAAGAATTATCAATTTCAGGTTTTAGAATATTAGTCCCAAATTCGTCCAGCCACCTGCTAGATGGCATCGAGATTGATTATGAAGACAGGCTGATGGGTGGTGGCTTCAAGATTAACAATCCAAATGCTAAATCCTCCTGTGGTTGCGGTGAGTCCTTCGCCTAGGTGATAAAATGCCTAGAATGGCATTTACCGATGCTAGAATCTTAGTGTTCTTAGGATCTGACAGGCAAAAATTCCTTGATGGATTGTCATCAAATAAAGTTGAATTTGAGTCAAATGGAGTAGTTACTACGTTGTTTTTGGACAACAAGGCAAAAATAGTTGCTCAAGTACATCTTTTCTGTCTTGGAGAGTTGATTATAGGCATAACCATAACGGAGGATAGCCAAAGTTTTCTAGAATATTTGAATCAAAAAATACTCGGCCAAGAAGTGGCCATTAATGATATTACAAGCCTCAACCATATCGACATAATTTATGATGAGCCTAACATTGTCGATGGAGTTGTTGCCCAAAGTAACCACACAATAATCGGAATGAATAGGTTGTATCAGTTTGATATATATCCCAGTAAATTGCCACGCGAAAATGTTAGCAATGACTACCAATCATTTACTGAGTGGCGAATAAGTAACCTGATACCTTGGTATGGTTATGAAATCTCAAGCAAAGTTAACCCGTATCAGTGTGGATTAAATTCACATGTTCATGAGAATAAAGGATGCTATACGGGGCAAGAGATACTGACCAGGATGCGCTCAAGAAACAAAGGTATGTGTGAACTAGAGGTTATCGACAACTTAGAAATTGACAAGCACAATGTTACAACTAAAGGAATCGAGCAATCGATTATTATCAAGCGAGTTTAGTACCCCAATATTTCACTCAATTGTGATTGATAAAACTTGCCGGAACTTTGCAAACTGGATAATTCATCATCATTCAATTCAAGCTCAATTATTCTCTCGATACCGTTGGCTCCTAATATTACCGGAACACCGATATAGACATCCGTTAAGCCGTATTGACCAGTTAACAAAGCAGATGCGGGGATTAACCGTTTCCTATCGTTTAGCACCGCTTCTGCCATCACAGCCGCTGCTGATCCTGGAGCATAAAATGCTGAACCTCGCTCAAGAAGTTTGACTATCTCTCCACCGCCAGACGCAGTTCGTTGGCAAATTGCACTTATTTGATCACTACTTAGCAAGTGTGTTATGGCAATGCCTCCAGCGGTTGTAAATCTGGGCAGCGGAACCATAGTATCGCCGTGTCCTCCCAACACCATGGCTTGGACATCTTCCTCTGAACAACCCACTGCTTTAGCGACGAAGTGAGTCATGCGAGCGCTATCTAGGACCCCTGCTTGGCCACAGACTCTGTGTGCAGGAAAGCCAGTCACCTTTTGCATGTGATAAGTCATTAAATCCAGAGGATTTGTTACCATTATTATCACTGAATCTGGTGCATGATGTTTGATCCCTTCGCCAACCTGTTTGACAATACTAGCATTCTTAGCGATTAAATCCTCCCGGGTCATCCCTGGTTGGCGTGGAAATCCGGATGTTACAACTACAACATCAGCTCCAGCAATATCCTCATAATTCGAGGTACCAGTTACAGTTCCATCATAATTTAGCACTTGTCCATTTTGTGACATGTCAAGGGCCTTTCCTTTGGCAAAACCCTCATAAATATCGAGCAAGACAATGTCTCCAAGTTTTTTTTGCGCTAACACAAATGCACATGTAGCTCCAACATTTCCTGCACCGATAACGGCAATTTTTTTCCGTAATTTAGACATTTCAATAAGCCTCTAAATCATCCCAGTAAACGGCATAAAATAAGTTAGATGGTTGTTTTTCTAAAAGTGGTCATTATGAGTAATAAGCGTCTTATCTAAAAGCCTCCTAGGTCTGGGTGTCATTAGCCCGATTAGTACAATCTGGCCGGTGGTTGAAATGAGACTAGGTGTGCCGAAAGAATCAGAAGATGAAACAAGAGTAGCAATCGTTCCTTCGAGCATGAAAAAATTACTCAAAGCCGGCTTTGAAGTATGTGTAGAAACAGGTGCTGGAGACTCGGCGAATTATTCGGATGCCGAATATGAAGCTGCTGGAGCAAAACTGGTCACCAGACAAGAGGCATTGGCTTGTGAAAATGTTATTTGCATAAACTTCCCAGGTGTCGAAGGAATCGCCGCTAAGACCAACCTCGCATGCGTGGCAGACCCTTTTAGAAATCCACAATTCGTTAAACAATGTATTGAGTCAGACATTACACTAATGTCGATGGATATGATACCCCGAAGGTTATCGAGGGCCCAGTCTATGGATGTTAACTCTAGTCAAGACAACTTGGCTGGATACAAGGCGGTATTGCTCGGTGCAGCAAATGTCCCAAAGGGCATTCCTATGATGACAACGTCTGCAGGTACTGTAAGGCCAGCGAAAGTTGTGGTGATGGGCAGTGGAGTTGCAGGACTACAAGCAATTGCGAC
>DAUW01000067.1 GCA_002505355.1 Euryarchaeota archaeon UBA229
GTTGGCGCCCGCTCCGGGAATTGAACCCGGGTCGCAGGAATGACAATCCTGCATGATAACCTCTACACCAAGCGGGCGTGTTCATCTCATCCTGAGCGCAACCGCTATTTAAGCCGCGCCGTGTGGCTGTACAGGGGAGAATTACCATGGCCAAGAAAAAAACCTCTGCTGAAATGGCTAGAGAACAATCCGAGATTGCAAAGGTAGAGGGTATGTTAGGCGATGCTTTCGGTAGCCTCGATGGATTAGAACAAGGCACTGAAGATAAAACTAGTACTGAAGAAACCCAAAATTCAGTGCCCGAACAAGCGGTTGAACAACCCGTTTCTGTTGAACAAAGCAATGCAGAAAAAACTGATGAAGATGATGATTTGGTAGGAAATTCCCCACCAGTCAGTGAATCTGCAGCGGAGACTAACGATGAACTACAGCCAGCGACATCATCCGGCCCGCCGAGCGGCCCCCCGTCTGAAGATAAACCGAAATCACCCACTAGTCCGCCGTCTGGCCCGCCGAGCGGCCCCCCGTCTAAACCTCCTTCCGGCCCGCCAAATGTGCCGCCATCAAAGGGTAAACCAAAACCGCCATCGGGTCCACCTTCCGGTCCACCGAGCGGCCCTCCGTCTAAACCCCCTTCCGGCCCGCCAAGCGCAACTAATGTCGAAAATAACCTGCAGCCGCCAACCGATTCTCCCGGTGAAGAAACCAGTGTTTCGGTTGAAGAACACGGTAACCAAGACGACCCGGAGGACGTTACAGAAGAGGAACCTTCCGACCAATCCGGAGAGGCAGGTGGCGATGAATCAGAAGGGTTCTCAGGAGGACTTGAAGCGGATAATGACAGCGATGTAGAAATCACTGAGGAGGACAATACAACAAAGTCCGCTGAAGAGGATGTTGCTACTGAAATGGCCGACGAGAGCGAAGCCTCGATGCAAGAAACTGAGATAGAGGTCATCGATCCGGAACATACGTCTAGTGATATCGTCGAGGATGCCGAGCATATTGTCGCTAAAGAGGCTGAAATTGCTCGGTTATCAGCAGAAGTTGAGCGACTGCGTAGCTCAATGGCCGGAGCAGCAGATATAATTGAGGAATTAGAAAATCCACCGATGCCGCCAATAGTTCACGAAGATTTGGTCATTGGTGCACATATAGTCGCCGATATGGCGAGGATGGCGCGCCAGTTGGATAGAGACAAATTAGTACGTGCGTCCATGGGTACTATTGCGATGCTCCACCCTGATAGATTGGACGTATTAATCTCGACAAAAAGTAAATCACTACTGCCAAGAATGAATGAACAGGATTTGTGTGCTGGAAAATTGAATGCCGATCCTCCTCGAGGAGCACCAACCGATTGGCGAGTATTGGAGGTTTTACTGGCGTCAACCAGTATCATTACAGGCGGGCCAGCTGCAGTAATCCACTGCCACGGTGCTTATTCGACTGCGGTAAGTTGTGAAAAAGACTTAGTCTTAGTGCAGCCTATCGACGAGATCGGTAAGGAAAATATCGGTAAAGTAATTATTGTCGACCCCGATGACGAAAACCCAAGAGAATATCTTCGTCAAGTTGCTGAAGCACTTAACCAAGGAGGGATGCGCTGTGTTGTTATTCGTGGCAACGGTGCATACGCAGTCGGGGCTGATTTAGACCAAGCCTGGGCAAATGCCGCAATGCTTGAACACAGCATGAAAATAGTCCTACTTGCTAGACAGGCTAATTTGAAGCTATGATGTCTGTGTGGACTATACAGTCGTTGATAAACAATCAATAGACAGTATATCTTGTGAAAGAGAAGCCAATTATTGCGGTTTCGGCCTGCTTAATGGGCCAAAATGTTAGACATGATGGCAGCAATGCGTCCTATGAAACCCTCGCTACCGAGTGGTCCAGTAATTTCCAATTCCTCCCAATTTGCCCAGAAATTGACATTGGTATGGGGGTTCCAAGAGGGGAAACTAAACTAGTAAAATCAGCCAACAAGATTGTATTAATGGAGTCCAGTAACGGACAAGATTTCACCGAGCAGATGCTAGAGTATGCCCAAACACAGTCTGATTTCTTAATTGATTCAGGGATTTGCGGCCTTGTCGTCAAAAGTAACTCTGCAAGTTGTGGCTTGCAAGGTGTCGCTGTACAAACACCCGGCCAGACTTCGCCTTTAACAAACGGCAAGGGTTTGTTTACCATGGTTTTCACAACTCTAAACCCGCATATACCAGTAATTGAAGAGAAACGGCTGACAGATAGTACCCAAGCAGAGCACTATCTATCTCGAGTACAGTTCTTCAATGGCTGGCTCATGTTCGGTAGAAATGGTTGGACTATGGAGAAACTTGCCCAATTCCATGCCGAAAACGAGTACTTTTTGCTGAGTAGTGTTCCACACATGGTTAGTAACCTAAACAACTTAATCCACAGTCTAGCCGCTAATGAAACACACCCCGAAACAATCGCGTTGGAATATATGACTAAAGCGCAAAAATCACTTAATGTGGTTACCATAAAGGGTCGTGTTGCTAGTACCATGGAGTTGGTTTTGAGTAAATTCTCCGAGCGCATATCAAATGCAGAAAAGCAAGAAATCATCGAACTAATCAACGGATTCAGGACTGGTAAACTGCCAAGAAATGCCCCTCTTTCTCTGCTTAACCGATACTTGCAGGAGTACGATATAAACGATACCACCATTAGCAGGTTCATTGATTCAGTGCCCTTAGAAATGAGATTTTCTAACTAGGATGAACTAAAAATAAACTTGTATTTGTGAATCTTCTACTCTGGTCTCATAGATTGTCAAATCTTTCTGTCGCGACATTTTGCCAAGTAACTTCCCGTAAGGTGGGAACAGCGGAAACGGCGACCATTCAACTAATTCTCCGTCGGTGATTTTGTGGGTTGTTTGGTGTAATGGGCATCTTATACAATCATCGTCTACCTTGGCGCCCCATGCTAAAGGCCAGCGCATGTGACGGCATAGCGCTTCAGTGGCAAAGTACTGATTTTCGTGCATACCGACTAGTATCAATTTTTTGTCAACTGTGATCATTTTCTTTTTACCGTTCTTTAATTTCCGCACCGGCAAAGCGTTTCTCCATTTTCCTTGATCAATTTCTGACATTAGCCATACCTCCATCAAGATTCAATACTTGACCAGTAAAATTGTCTGGGGCGCTAGTTAACAACCAGAATATTGCGGAGGCGACCTCACTAGGTTGGTTAATTCGCTTCATTGGAATCATCGAAACTGCGGCTTCACGCATAGCATCTGACTTCAGTACAGTAGCCCCAAGCCTTGTTTCGGTCAACCCGGGAGCTACTGCATTAACTCTTATTTTGCGTTGTGCATATGTTGCTGCTGCCGACCTTACCATCGCTTCAATGCCGCCTTTGGCCGCAGCAATCGCTTCATGATTAACCAGACCTAAACTACCAGCAACGCTGGATGTGAATACTAGCCTGCCGCCGCCACTTCGGAGCATTGACTTGCTAATCATGGATAATGAAAGAAACGCACTTGTTAGATTGGTCTGTATGACTGATTCGAAGTCAGCTAATTTTAGCGCATGTGGTGGTTTAAGCAGTATTGAGCCAATTAAGTGAGCAGCCCCAGCAATGCTGCCATCACCATGCTGCTTGGCAACTTCGATTGCTGATGCTATGTCCGCTTCGACTAATCCGTCACCAATTACCACACTGACGCCTAAATCCTTCAACGATTCTACTCTTGAGGCATCTCGGGCAAGGGTGGTGACTTGCTTACCAGATTCGCATAACTGCGCAATTAAGTCGTGAGCAATATCGCTGCTACCTCCGATAATAAGGTAAGACTCTGCCATGCTGCTGAGTAGACAAAATAACTTTTATATTCGTGTTTCAATCTATTTTTTTTGATCTCTGTTAATTCGGCATATTTCGACAAAGTTTTCGAATATTTCCTTACCGAATTCTGAATCGTTAACTTCAGGGTGAAATTGGAGTCCAAAGCGATCGCCAGCTTCATTTTCCATCCCTTGAACGTGGCATGACGGGCTACTGGCCGTAATGAAAAATCCCTGTGGAACTACGTGCACCTCATCGTTGTGAGATTCCCAAACGGTTTGTTTGTTGGCGGTTCTTTGGAAAATTTTCCCCCCATCGTTTTGTAATTCAATCTCCATAGCCCCGAATTCAGGAATTGGTGACTCTCGTGCATCTCCACCATAATGACGGGCCATAAATTGATGCCCTGCGCAAATTCCGAGTATTGGTATATCTAGAGACAGGTATGCACCGCAGTTACCTAACTCGCCAGTCAAACCTACTCGTGCAGCACCGCCAGAGAGAATTATCCCGTCCAACTCACGCAACTCATCTATCGGCGTGGTATTTTCGATAATCATAGTATCAACCTTCAGGTAACGCAACATTCGCCATTCTCTGTGAGTCCATTGTCCGCCATTATCAACGACATCGATAACTAGTGGTTTATCGTTCATGACTCTGCCTCATTCTGCTCTGGCCCGACGGGCGTGTTTGAAAGATTGAACGCAAAAATAAGTGTATATTAATCCCGTAATTAGGAGCATCAACGTAGAACCTTTCGTGTATCCACTTACGTCGTCTTTTGCCATCACCATGAAAAATCGAGTGCCGCAGAGTGCCGCCAAAAATCCCCCAATAACTGCAATATGAATCCACAACTTCTTGCGTTCAGCTTGTACATTTGCCATTACCCCGGGAATCAGAATTAGTACGCCTAATATTGAAGGTATGTAGGAAGTCCAATGATTTGAGTCCGCAAGTTGAGAAACTACGATGCCCCAAACAATTAGCATAAATCCATATCCAATCGTAAGACTAGTCATGCTTATCCCCATAGGTTGATACTCGTCTGCCATGTTCAATGCTTTCACTGAATATCTAAAATTGCTTTGAGAGATTTGATGAATGATTGTTGCCTGGATTAATCTGGTCGACTATGGACACATCAGATATCCCAAACGGTTGGCCGGGTAAAATATGGTTGGAGGGAAAAACCATTGTACACTTGCAGAACAACCAAGAGAGACCTTCACACATGCCTCGAGGCCCCGCTAAAAAAACCGGTGGTGGCTTTCTCAACCCCGCGATGGCGCCATCAAGAACTCGTTCTGTGTTGCTACTAAAGGATGCTCTGGAATATGATTGGTTAACCCCTAGCCGTAAACCGATACGAGCTTTTGATGCTATGTGTTCAACCGGGGTTAGGATTCGGCGATGGCGCAAGGAAATACCTAACAATTTACAGTCAAGATTGCGCATTACGGGAAATGATCTCAATGAGTTTGCGCTGTCTTGGGCGATTGCTTCACACAAACAAAATCCGCCTCAATATATTGATAATTCTGAATTAAATTTTGACAAATATGATTCAATCGCTCAACGTAGCGAAATAAATGGAATATATTTTCAAAAAATGGATGCAAAATTAGCTTTAGCCGACGCATCATACCAATGGATTGACATCGACCCGTTTGGGTCACCGGTTCCATTTATTGATTCAGCACTGCAAAGTCTTGCCCGAACCGGCGTCCTAGAGGTTACTGCGACCGATACCGCAGCGCTTACCGGTTCATCGCTGAGTTCTCAAAAACGGCGATATGATTCACAAGGAATTGTGGATGATTATGCCCATGATGATGCTGTAAGAGTACTACTTGGACTAATTGCGAAGATTGCCGCAATGCATGATAGAGTAATCAAACCAATCATCGCTTTGTTTGATGGGCACCACGTGAGAGTAAGTGTTCTGGTGAAGACCTCAAAAGAAGGCGCATCGGAGTTCGGAGAGAATATCGGCTATCGCCTAAGAACGGATTCTGTACCCTATAGATTCATTAAATATCCTAGTGAAAATCAGCGAAAAAAGGCCAGTGGGCCGCTATGGACTGGTCCGCTAATGGATCGTGATATTGGTAGTCGACTAACCATAGAGAATGCCATACAAACCTGTTTGCCGAACTCTGAGGAATTAGCAGAACTTACCTCTAGGGGACTTGAATGGAGCGAAATGGATGTTGAATATGCGAGACGAGAGATGGCTAGAAGTGTCAAACATATTGCCCCAGCAGCAGACCTCTTAAGCCGGGATCACCTACTGCTTAGCCTCAACTCTATGCCTCGTTTGGCAGGTACTAAGGGAGCTCCAAAGATGGATGATGTAATCGCTGATTTAATTGAATTAGGTCACAGTGCCGCAAGGTACCCAGACATGGAGCCAATGTTTGTGACTGATGCTGATTTTGCAACTGTAATTTCAGTTTTCAGAAACTATCATTTTGATTAACCAAATGATGGATCAATATAATCATCGTTCACTTCAGGTGCTGGCAGCATCGTCATTGATTTCTCAAGCACTTCTCTTACGCTATTTTCGATTTCACGAGCGTTTTCTAATAATTCAGTGAGCGGGATTTCAAGTCCGGTTAGGTCACAGACAGCCTCTATTGCCAATGCTGCCGCTCGAGCATCGGGATACATTGGACTTGCCTCAGCAAGCAACGCAGTAACGTCGATTCCTAGCCGGTCACCTTCACCGAGTAGAAATCCGGTAATGCCAGCAACAATTCCTTGTTGAATCGGTTCAATACCGGCGTTTTTCAAATCTTTTCGGGCTTTCTCAGAGGAACCCACACCGTACAATTCCCCGTGATTGAGTTGTTTCTCAGGTGACACTATTCCATCGATGATTATCAATTTATCAAACCCACCTTTGGTATACCATTCCAAAACGGTCGATGCAAACATGATGTCTTGCTTATCTTGAAACTTTATTTCTGAAGTAAATACACCGACTCCAGTTCCTTGATAGACGCGCACTGGATGTTTGGGGATTTCATCTTGAATTAGTGCGACCGCAGGAAAATCTGCATTCAGTACCGTACCTAATTGATTAAGCCTGAGGGTTCTAATAATGTGTGAGGCTGCGATTACTCCTACCATGCCAGCTGTGGTAAATCCAGCAATGGCAATGCCACCTGTTGTCGGGTCTGCACCGCTTTTGAGCACCAGTGCGTAACCTTTGAATTCTGGGTCTGCCATGTCAATCTACACCTGCGTTGAGGAATTCCTTTGAATAGGCTACCATCGGATACGCTTGAAAAAACTTTGTTCATCAAGTCCTTGTAAACAGTTATCTATAACGCACCCTTGGAGGTGTTTGAGTATCATGTCTGGCTTGAATAAAATAGCCATCCAAGTGGGTGAATTCGAATTTGAAAGCGAAGGTTCACAACTAGAGGTTGACGAAAAATTTGCCCAATTCAAAGAGGAAGGATTATGGAATATTATCACAGAACGCCTCGAAGAAGCCAAGGATATGACAGTAGACGCAACAAACGCTACCATACAATCTAATGAGATTCCCGAGAGAGGAATGAAGTTCCGTACTCTTGTAGAGAATTGTAGTCTCGAAGGAAAACCCGATCAAGTGCTTGGTGCACTGCACTATTTGCGCGATATTGAAGGCTTGAATGACTGCCCGCCACGAGTGATTAATGCCTTATTTGAGGAAGCGAATATTGATCCACCAGGAAACCTCTCACTATACATAAATCGATTGCGAGAAAAGGATTTATTGACTATTCCCAAAGTACATGGTGATAAAAACCGATTTGCAGAATTGACTGAGGCTGGTCGAAAGCATCTAGAAACCAAGGCGAAGAAATGAGGTCTAACCATGGTAATGTCGGGCAACCCAGATGATCCTCGGGACAATGTTGGAGAGCAAGCTGAGGTTCTTGATTGGTCATACCAGAATAAAGCTAGAGTCTTGCTAAGAAAAGGACGACATGCTGGTTCAAATTTCAAACGGGCAATTCTAGACGGTGCAGATCTCACTGAAGGGGACTTTTCTAACTGTAACTTCCATCGCGCCTCAATGGTTGAAGCTGACTTGATGAAATCCGCATTCGACAATGCAGATTTTAGAGGCGCCGATCTAAGGAAGGCAAGGTTAAACCTATCCAATTTCAATAACTGCAAGTTTGCTGGGGCTGATCTTAGAGGTATTCGAGGGAAATATGCGATTTGGCGGGGTAGTGATTGGTGGAATGCTACCTTGGATGAAGGCCTAGAAAAAGCGCTCAAAAAGAAATGGCCAAGGCCTGCTGACGACTGACTATCATTCGCTCTCCAAAGAACCTGATTCGTCAGTTAATTCTACTGTTCCAGAGCCATCGCTTAGAGCGGCTTTAGCCCGAGCGTTAATGAGTGGTAATGCTGAGAATGCGCCACATAAGAACATACAAGTCCCGCAAAGGTAGACAAATATTTCATATGTCAACAACAATGCACCATCCAGGTTGTCATCAGACGCAATACGAATCAGGTGACTGCCATACAGGCCGGAGACAAAACCAATTACTGCACCTGATGTTGCTATTTTTGGTCCCGATTTTAATAACCTAAACAGGTTAATTGAGCCAACTACAACTAATAATCCAGATATTGCTAATCCTACTGCTCTAATTAGGTAGCCTCCGGAGTCTCTCGCATCATCGTGAAACTGCTGGTATTCCTCGGGGGTTATCGGGTCGTCTGATTGACTGTTTGGTGTTTCAAGTAGTCGCTCAACCTCGCTTTCTGGAATGTCTTCTAAGCCATGTGTAGTGTAGTCTGTATAGGCTTGAAACAGAATTAATAGGCCTCCAATAAATAGCAAAACTGCAATGGTTTTCGGCCCTCTACGGTCTGGCTTGATGGGAATTGCGTCCCATATATCGTCTGGAACAGAATTATCTTCATCATCCATTACAATAGAGAAATCAAATGTTTTTTCACTCATAATAATACCTCATTCTGTATGCTTTGCGAGACCGTCGGTTAGCCAATCCGGGATGGGCGTTGATTCTAGGGATTCCATATCAACGCAAACAGTTACTTGTTTGGATGACCAAAGGTGTGTCTGTTCTTGATTGTAAAAATCATATTGCCAAGTACAAGATTTCCGACCAACCTCAGCAATGCTGATTTTAGCCGTTATCATATCTCCGTAGCGAAGTGGATGAATGAAGTTGGTTTCGATATTGACTACAGGGAAACCCAATCGGTGCTTCCCAATTATATCTGGATAAGAAATCCCGCACATTGATTCCCATGCTTCTTCAAAGAAACGATGGGCTAAATCGTATATCCTAGGGTAATACGCAATGTTCGCATTATCAATCATCGGATAATCCACCCGTCTTTTTAGAGTCACGGCCATGTTAATTCGACACGATGCGGCATGATGAATCCTTGTATCGGTATAGATGTCAACCCGCTGCGCTTATATCGAATACTTAGGTCGCATAGAATAAGGCCCCATAGTGTAGCTTGGATATCACACTGGTTTGCGGAACCAGTAACCCGTGTTCGAATCGCGGCGGGGCCGCCAAATTCCTTAACTAGACCTTCCAGCGTTTGATTGGCCAATTGCCGTCACGTGCTAACTTTTCCATTTTCGCACCCGGATTTACAGCCACTGGATTGCCAGTTATTTGCATGAAATAGGTGTCCGCCATCGTATTACCGTAACCGTAACACTGGTCTAAATCGTGATTATTTTGTCTCGCATCCTCTTCAACAATTGGCACCTTACCTTTGCGTCGTGGAACACTCCAGCCGAATTCTGAGCCTGATAGAATACCTTGACGTATTTCCGGGCCACAACCATAAACAGCATCCATCCCAAGTACCTCTGCCATTGCTTCTGCCATCGGTGCAATTGTTGCAGTAACAAGCACACAACGGTGTCCTTGGCTACGGTGCCATGCTAAGCATTCGTATGCCTCATTAGGGATCTTTGGTGCAAGTTTTTCTTTTGCCAACTGGATAGAATATTGCTCTAATATCTGCCATGATGCCAATGCAAAATGCCCACGGTTACGAGCGGCATCGTAAAATGATCTCCCGCGCATTAGGTTGCCAATTAGCCCTATTGTCCACATCACAGTCCCAAGTGGTATCCTCCAAGGTCGGCGTTTGGCTAATTGAGCCGTTAGGGTTTTTTCACTCGATGAGTCAAGCAGCGTTCCATCCAAGTCAAAATATGCAGCAACCTGGTGACTCATTGGCATGCCGTTTAATCAATCATACATGAGTGAAACGGCGGTTTTGATGTCGAGCAGGTCATTTTTGCATCCTGGACCTATCGCCATAAACTCTCCTTCCAGCCTTGTGGTCTTGCCACCACGCAAGTTTTTCTGCAAGATTTCTCGAGATAAAAAATCCCACTTTACGCGTGGTAAGTCCGTGATTGCGCATCGATTTATCATGCGCTAGATTTGCTACTATTGATTGAGCAGAGCAACCATGGTTAGCCAGTACAAATCTGGTTATCTCATCCTTAAGTCGTTCGAAACGGGCTCTCTTTTGTGATCCTGCCTTCGCTACATTTTGTCTCATGAACTACAAAATCAAGGTTAACCCATATGAAAGAAATGGTGGCTATCCCGAGTTTAGAGGCTCAAGAGAAGTCTACTGATTGTGTCGTTTTCCAATTTGCAGTAGCTAGTTTTTTTGCTTTGCCATCTGCAATAATAGGATTTATTTTGCCGAGACTTCCGTGCATGCCATGTACCTGAAATTTAACTCTCAATTCTGCTACCCTGTCGCGCTGCAGAACCTCTAATTGTTCATCGGACAATTCGATTGATGCAAGTTGGTTGCCGCTGGTTATATCAGAAATTTTGAACTCGTTACCGGCGCAAGAAAGTGAAGGTCTGAAATCCCAATCATCCGGGTCATTCATCCATACAGAAACATCAACCGAGAGATTGTCACGGATGTTTATTCTACTAATCTCAACTGTATCGACCATGGTATCAAACACTCCGAGTAAATAGATGTAGATTATAGTTTCATTTTGGGGTTCAATCACACGGCAATCTCAGTCAAAATTGGAACCTGTATCTCAATGACGACTTCTAATGTCCAATCGTTCCCTGGGTCGGGGTCTGGTAAGCCCTCGAATAATGGATCGGGGTCGGCTTGTTGGGCAAATACTGTCCATGTCCAATTGCCTTGACCATTACGATAGCCTGGCTTTGCTAGTAATTGCTGTAGTACATCTTCTGCAAAGTCAGCAGTGTATGTACCATCCTCGCCAACAGGATTAATGCCGAATCGGTCCATTTCAGCCTTTGAAGTTTCATTTGCAGTTATGTTGCCGCCCTCGGTCTTTGCTGATTTGCGATAGCCATCATCGGTAATTTCCAATTGCAGAGTAAAGTTATCCTGAGGGCCTAGTTCTTGGTCTAGTTCCAATACCGCTTCAAACGAAAGGATTCGACCGTCTATACCTGGATTAATTGTTTCTTCCCATGAGGTGCCTTGGTCAAGATAACCGTCCCAGTTGAAAGTGATTAGTTGAGTTCGCCATTCAACCTCGAAAGTGCGGGTTGAGATTTCCAGTTCAAAAGACGTGTATTGTGACGCTCCGTCGCCATCTGAGATAGTTAGACTCCCTCTTTTGGTCCCTGATTTGTTGGTCGGTAGTAGTACTGTTGGAGTGATTGCATCCGCATCATTTCGATTATCACCATCATTGTTAGAATCTTCTGACCAATCTAGGTCCCATGAATATTCTAGCTCTTTCCCTTCCGGGTCAAAACTTGCTGAGGCATCGAGCAGAGCTGATTCA
>DAUW01000103.1 GCA_002505355.1 Euryarchaeota archaeon UBA229
AATGCTTTGTGGTTTTACTGCGCCAGTGGCAATCATTTCCGTGTAATCATCTTCGAATACCACCCTCGTTTGATTAGGTTGTAGCGTCATCAGAGAGTGAACTGCATCAGTTGCTCTTAGTTTTGCAACGGATTCTATGTAATTTCCAAGTAATACGAAACCGATTATGAACACGACCCCATCAAAAAATACGTGCTCGGCTTGGCTAAAAATTTCTGGGAACTGGGAAAATTTTCCGGCTAATGTGACTCCAACAGACCAAAAAAACGCTACAGTGGTCCCTAAATGTATCAGAACATCCATGTTAGCACTCCCTCTTCGCAAGGTTTTCCAAGCGTTGGTGTGAAACGAGATCCCCGACCAAAAATATACGGGTATAGTCATAATAAGCGCCCAGAATAATCGGGCATCAAACCCTGCAAAATTTCCCATGTCATCTGCAAACATCGTAAGATAGATTGTTGGTAATGCCAACATAAGTGCTAATCCAGCCTTACGTCCATCATTAGAGACTTGCTTCTCTAGTCTTTCTCTCAGCGGCTTGGATTTATCATGTCGAATGGCAGTGAATCCACCATTATTAATTGCCGAAATAATTTCCTCGGTTACTGCATCATTTACAGATTGAGTAAGTTGTACACTTGCCGAGTTAAGTGGTAGATTGACAGCTACTGCTTTGACATATTCACTTCGCTCAACAATCTTTTCGACTGAAGCAACACAAGCAGCGCATGTCATACCACCAACGTCAAGTTTCAGTACGTCACTACTCATCTTTTACCACCTAATCTAGACTACTGCAAAGGCAATTTGGCTTACTTCGGCGCAAGGTCCAACGACCCTCCCCATATGTCGATACCTCTCAATCTACAAGGATATTTCTCACCCAGTCTCGCAACGACTCGGTATTGCCCATCTCTTCCGGGCTCTGCATTACTGACCTCCAGACCATTCTCATCGATGTTAAGTCGCCGCTTTGAATCCATTTGACGCAAGTGCATACGTCCCTGAATGGCGCCATCATCATTCAGGTCTAGATATACCCAAGGTGTTCTTAGACTGACAATCCGAGCGGGCCATGACCTTTCGATGATTGGCGAATAGGTATTTTCTGAGGTAGAGTCTACTTCGCCACCACGTAGAAGATGGATATGGTATGCGTTGGCAACAAGCTCCCATTCAATGAATTTGGCAATGACCGATTGATTGCTGCAGTGTTCAGCAACATCTGCAGTTTCTTCCTCATCATATACCCAATCATCGCCTCTTAGCATCGCTTTCAATTGTCGATGAACCATCAGGTCAGGATACCTACGTATCGGGCTGGTAAAGTGTGCATATGCATCTAGATTAAGACCAAAGTGTCCAAGATTTTTGTGTGAGTAGTTCGCTCTTTGCATAAGATGGAATAATCCTTGGTCGACGACTCGGCGGGTTTTATTGGCAAGGCTAGATGCCTTACTTTGCGCATCCATCAGGGAGTCGAGAATGTCTTGTCGTGCTTGGGGGTCAAGAACATTTGACAAATATGCTGGGACGTCATCCGTATTTTCAATTGAATCTTCTGTATTACTAATCGGTTCAATGGTCGTATTGGCCCAGGCACCTAAGAGATCAGATAACTCGTCGGAATCCGATTGTCCGTGGGTCTTGAATGATGGCATAGGCAGTTCAATGTTAACACCTAAAGCGGATAACTTGGCGTTTAATTCCTTAACTTCAGCAGAATCAGGAGGTGCATGACAACGCCACGGTAGCGGTGCACCAGCACTACCGAGTAGATTACCGACGCAGGCATTTGTTGCTACCATGAAAGACTCGATCATTCTGGTAGCATCTGTTGGCCATTTCACCATGACTTTGATTTGCTCATTGGGTAAAATACGGGGTCGCATTTCCGCATTTGAAATATTCAATTTTACCTCTTTTGCTTGCCAAATGGCTGCCAACCGGAACATACTTTCAAACCTAGAGTCACCGATTGCATCTTCATACGACAGATTTTCGATAATACGGACAACTGCTTCGTGTGCATCGGTTCTTACTATATTACCCTCAGAGTCTAATTCCATAGCAATGACCATTGCCAAGCGATCAACCTCTGCTCGCAATGAACACAGATTGTCTGCTAGCCGAGGAGGCAGCATAGGCAATACAGTATGGGGCAGGTAAACCGAGGTGGCTCTAGCTTTTGCGGCATTGTCAAGCCTGGTATCCTTTTGCACGTAGTGGGCAACATCAGCAATCGCCACCCAGAGTATTGTTTTGTCATCTTGCTCAGTCATGCACACAGCATCATCGAAATCTTTAGCATCATGTGGATCGATTGTGACAAAAGGCAGGTGACGCAAATCAACCCGGCCTTGTTCGACCATGTGATTTCCATCGACCTCAGTCTGCAGGTTACTGTGTTCAACGAGTTTTTGATCGTAATATCTTGGAAAAGGATTTCGCCCTTCACGTTTCCTCGCCGCTAATCGTAAATCAAGTAACTCAGTAATCGAGAGCTTTTGATTTTGTAGCAGCAGGAGAGCAATACTTGGCATAGAGTCTTGAAACCTAAATCCGCAGCGGGTATCAGCAAAATTGCAAATTTCCCTGACTAGGTCGAAATGCCCCCATATCCTCAGTCCGTCGCTAGTGAGTGTCAACTCCTTTGGCAGTTCATCGCCAGATAATATTGCAAACCACGATTGTTCGATTATTTGGTAGCGGGATTCATCTGATTCGCTGGATAATTTTGGCGGGCCTTGGAATAAATCTCCCGATTTCCCGTAGCGTAAAAGAAATGATTCCCATGCAGAGACCGAGGCTTTAATTGCCTCAATTTGTTCATTACTTCTCATGGTTAAGGATCTTGTTTCATCTATGCTGAAGAACTGACCATTTTTTCTAATCACTGCTAAGGATTGATCAAGATGGGACCGGAAAATGCGCTCAGCTTTTGGCTCTTTGGCGAATCTCGCGTTCATTTTTTCAGCATCAATCAACAACTTAGCAATAGATTGAGCATCCCAAGCCTTGCTGAATAGCTCGTAGTTATCTCCAATGGCCGTAGCCATTCGCTTCCAGAGTCGCTCTCCTTCTCCAAGTTGCGGACCTTTTTGTTGTCTTTTGTTGCGATTGTGCTTTTTACCCATGCAATCTCACAATCCGGTTTTTCGCAACTGTTCTAGCGCCTTTCTCTGTTCATCAGTCAGGTCATCAACCTCTTGCATAGCGAATTCCAAATCTAAGTCGCCACCTTGAATTCCAGCCCCACTCATCCGCCTTCTGTCGCCAACTTGGGTATTGGGCGCAACAGTTAGCAGACCTTCTTTCCCTGATGGCAGCTTAATCTTAACTTTCCCACCCAGCATCAGTGTTGAAAATTCAGTCTGAACTTCTTGCACGAGCGTGTCACCGTCCCAATAGCGCCCTTCTCCTGCGTCAATTCTAACGGTTAGTAAGACATCTCCGGGGTCGCCCTCGGGGTGATCATGACCTTGACCTTTCATTCGCTTGACAGTTCCATGCTTCACGCCGGGTGACAAATTTGTTTTCATAGTGACGCTTTTTGCCTCCATGGTTCCGATAGAATTTGGCTTCAATCTCTTGAAAGTAAAAGAAAATGTGCCACCTCGCTCAGATTCAGCAACGGTCAAATCTATACTCACTTTGATATCACTACCTTTTGGCCTACTTGTGCGCTGTGCTGACGCTCCAGTTCTATTACCAGCGAAGGGATTACCACCCGCGCTCCCCCTCCTGCCGCCAGAGAACATCTGTCCCAGAACATCCTCGAAACCGCCGCCCATATTACCGAATCCACCGCCACGCATACCGCCACCAAACATGTTAGCCATCTGTTGCTGTTGGTCGTATTCTCGTCGCGCTTCAGCGCTGCCAATCTTTTCATGAGCGGCTTGAACTTGCTTGAACTTTGCTTCAGCACCAGCATCTCCAGGGTTACGATCAGGATGGAACTGGCGGGCTTTTTTGCGGAACGCGCGCTTTATTTCGGCATCGCTAGCTTCCTTACTTACACCAAGCACTCGGTATGGGTCTGGTTCCGCCATCAATGGGGCTTCCGCGCCTCTACCTCATCAATTTTAGTAGTAGCCTACTGTTAATAATTACCTAAAATTAGGGTAACTTAATTATCCGACGCGGTTATATTTAGGAGGCAGTTGGGATGACAAGCCAGAGGTCATACCATGTCCAGTGAAACTGAAAAAAAGCGTTCCTTTGAAGATCGAGTTCAGGACCGTCAAGATTGGATTGAAGCCCAGTTTCGAAGAATTTCACGTGGTTCATGGGCAAGAATCATCCGCATGGCGCGTAAACCGTCTCCACAAGAATTCAAACAAACCAGCATAGTTTGCGGAATCGGACTATTTGTTCTAGGCGCAATTGGTTTTGGCTTGCTGGTTCTGATGGATAATTTCTTTCCTTGGCTAATTCATGACGTAATTGGGATTGGCAATTAAATTTGATAGGTGAATAACATGGTAGAAGCGTTTGTTGCATTTGTGAGATTTGAAGAAAAGTTGTTACTACTCCGCAGGAACAAATCTGATGGAGATTTTCCAGCGTTATGGGACGGAGTCTGGGGCATTGCTGACACTCAAGAAGAAGTACTTGCGAGGGTTTCTGAAGCAACCAGCATCCCCGTCGAGAATCTTCACTATCATTCAACAGGCCCCGAGCGAGGTATCGATATGGGACGCTCGTTGGTTGATGTTATGCCTATTTTAGTCGTCGCATCAACAGATGAAGTAACCCCAACCGGTAGGTATAGCGAACACGAATGGGTCGACCCAGGTAAAATTCAAGAATACAACTGTATCTTTTCCAATATCGACATGGACAATGCACACTCATTGTTCCGAGAGATGTATGGCTCAGTAGGCTCCTTCCTATACATCGTAAAAACCGCAATCGGCTCAGAACAGCGAGTTGCCGATGAAATGCATGCAAGACTCCATGGTAGTGGTTCCTTAACCGCTCTACAAGGTGATGTAATGTCTATTCTGCATCCAACTGGAATGCGTGGCTATGTCTTTGTTGAGTCAAGCGCAATATACCATGTTGAGAAATTGATTGGGCGCTCCGGTGGTCGTGATCCTACATCGAGGAGAGGAATCAATCAAACTCCGCTAAAGAATGCTAAGACCGTATTACCCGGTGAAGCACCACTCGCTGACATTCTACCATATCTAGAGCCAAAGGCTGTTACTTCTGGTATCGAGGTCGGTTGTATTGTTGAGATTATTACAGGTGCCTT
>DAUW01000041.1 GCA_002505355.1 Euryarchaeota archaeon UBA229
CCTTTTGATAGTTAATCGTTCACCGCAACACATGGTCAACCAAGGGGGAAGTCCATCGCGTTCTAGTAGAACTGCATTTTTCCTTGTTAGTTTAATGCTGGTTGCCTTGTTACCAATGATAGCGACTCCGGTTTCTGCTGCACCCAGCATCAGCCTTTACGTTACACCAGGCGCTCAAACCGTGAATCCGGGAGATTCTGGTGAATATACTGTCAGAGTGACAAACACGGGGTCTGACCCAGTAACCGTGAATCTCCAAGCTAGTAACGAACCGGGGGAAGACTGTAACGGCTTTTCGTCGACAATTGGTCAAATACCTGGCCAAATAGATGCCGGGGCTAGTGAAGAGACCACAATGAACGTCACTGTAGGGCAAACAGTTGAGCCGGATACTGCTTGTGACACTACTGTTACAGCAACAATTACCGCAGTGATTGGAGCACCTGCAGCGGAAATCCCAGAACCGTCGACTCAAACGGTGACAACAACCGCCGGAGACGGCTCGGGTAGCGCCTTTTGGGGCGTCGATTTGTATTTTGACGGGGTCGAAGACCGCAACCAAAAAACGTTGACCTACACTGGCTCTTCATCAATACTAACCTATTCCATAACAGTTGAGAATACTGGTCAACAGAATTCAACGACGGTCAACCTCACAATAGATGAGCGCGATGATAGCGGGTGCGGTAATGCCGGCGATCTTACGGCTGAGTTGAGCGATACAACAGTCACTTTAGACTCGGAAGATACTGAAACTATCACAGTCGATGTTGAAGTGCCAGATGGCCAAGAAGCCGACGATTACTGCTGGGAGGTTACCGGCACTGTGACAACACCCAACCCAACAGAGGAAATATCTGATACTGTGGATTTAGAACTAGAAGTACCGGTTCTGAAAGAGTGTTCAATGTCGCTTTCACGTTCGACACTGACTCTCAATCCCGAGCAAGAGGGAACCCTCTCGGTTACGTTGACCAATGATGGCAACAGCGACTGGTCAGTTTCGATGTCGAGAACCGGTGAACGGGCAAGTTGGGTGTCGTTTGATGGACCATCGAGCGGAGTTTTACCTTACGGGGATGGTTCAGGAACCAAGACTTTCGATCTAATTGTTGTGCCAGATGATTCTGAAAATGCAGGTTCCTCTAACTCTATTAATATTCAAGCAAAAGATGGTAATACTGTCAAGTGCAGTCAAGTGCTGTCGATTGTACTTGGTCAGTCATTTGGCGCCCAATTGAGCTTAGCCACAAGTTCACTTGGACCAATCGAGCCCGGCGAAAATAGGACCTCATCACTCACTGTTACCAACACAGGTAATGGGCAGGATAACCTGCGAATCACGGTTTCAACAGCCCCTTCTGGATGGGGTGTTCAACTTGAACAGTCTACCGTGACAGTCAACAGCCGTCATGGCTCAGGTAAATCAGCAAATGTTCAGTACTCAGTCAGTGTTCCACTCGACGCATTGGCAACCGAGAGTATTGAACTGACATTCTCTGTTTTGCCGGCTGGTGGTGGTGCGGCATATCAAACCAAGATTTTGACCGTGACCGTTAGCGAAACCCACGGTATGGCAACAAGTTCGATCATCCCAATTGACGATAACGGATTTATTTCTCAGACAGGCGATTACAATGACATACTAGTATTCCCTATTCAAGTAGAAAATCTCGGAAATAACGACGATGTATTCCGATTCTACACCAAACAACAACGACCATCATCCGGAACAAATTGGGACATTTCCTTTTCTGATTCACAAGCCAATTCTCAAACGGAGTTCAACATCCCTGCACGGCAAACCATTGTCATTAATGTTAACGTGTTGGTGCCCAACGTCGGCAATTACAACTACAATGATATCATTATCGAAGTAACCAATCTGGAACATTCAACCAATGCAGATGAGAACGATGATGGCTTACCAGACAACAAGGCACAATTTAGTATTCGAGCAATTAAAAATAACATCACTTTCATTATGGACGCAAGATTTGGTGACGGAGAGTATGATTCTGTAACCATCGATAACAAGGCTGCTTCCACGGTGCTGGCTCCAGAAGGGGTAATGAGCTTTGAATTCTGGATTGAAAATATCGGGACACCGCAGGCAATTCCCGGCGGACTTAGAAGTGATTCAGCAGTTATTGATATCAATGGCTTGGAAGGAATTGCCACAAGACAGATACTTATTGATGGCGAATTGTATGATGAAAGTATCCCAATTACCACAAAATTCGGTATTTTCAATTTGACTACTCAAACATATCTTACTTATGATGATGGAAGTCTAATACTTGCCGAATCTACAGCGGATATGGAATTGTTTATGGATGCTGAGAATATTTCCATTGATGGCAAGGAAATAAGAAAATTCAAACAGAAAGTTACCGTCATTGTTGAGGTAAATCCAACAGCGCAAACTGGCGACGCCGGAGTACTCGAGATAGTTGTCTTTAGTCAGGATAACGCGGCCGACAGAACCTCAGGTAGAATTATACTTAATTTGGAAGTTCAAACCATCTATGACATACAATTTGGCACAGATGTGGACTTATATCACGACATTGAGTACCCTGATAAAGCGACCATACCTGTGACTATTGTTAACAATGGTAATACCCGCACAGAGTTCATCATCTACACTCCTGAAGGCTTCCGTGGATGGTCTATCCTGCTTGAAGAAGACAATACCGAATGTAAGGCTTACAATGAACACCTCAAATGCACTTTAGACACTGGGGCTTCAACAGAGATTTTGGTAAATGTCAGGCCACCAAACAATGCTGAAATTAAAGACAATTACACCTTCACATTATCTGTAGAACCAGTGGTCGATGGAGAGCCGATGATCGTTGGTAGAGAGAACATTGAAATCTCTGTTTTGGGAGAGCCGGATGAAGGCCTGCTTGGCCTTGGTTTATCGCAAGAAGAGATTGCCAGCGGCGTATACGTCATTGTTGGGTTCCTATTTATCGGCTTACTATACCGCACAGTAAGGCCAACAATTGCTCAGCTTTTTGGTCGCAAAAAGTAAGTTGGGCGCGTTTGCCCAATTGTTGAATACGGCCTCAATATGACGGCCAAAACGTGTTGTAAATGTGACCGGTTTTCAGGGGTTTGGAAGGTGAAAAAAAATCGATAATTTGACAAGCCTTATTGAGGGGTAATCATTGGCTAGATTGCTAAGCGAATGCTGTGCACTGGGTGAATGGATGTCCGGACTAGAATCAGTGCCGACCGCTTACCTTTCTATCGGCTTTCTAACCGTTGTTGGTATTCTAATGCCATTGACTAATTTCATCATCACTTGGGTAGTGAGACCTCGAGTTGACCCGGCGCGTCCGCACATTACCAAATCATATCTCCTCGAGGGTTATGAGCGAGATCATAGCCTGTATCCAAGAAGGCTCACCACATTTGAGTGTGGCAGTGAACCAGTGGGTGAAGCAATGATTCAATTTCATTTCCAATATTACTGGTATGCGATTATATTCTTAGTCTTCGATGTCGCTTTCATGTTCTTAGTTCTTGGCGGCATGGTTGCGTCTGATGCTACCGCCCAAGACCTTGCTGACAGTGCCCGTAACGGTGCGGTTGCCAAAGCTCAAGATGCGTTGTTGGTGTTGTGCGGTTACTTTGCCATAATGTCGCTTGGCGTTTGGTATGTGTTCAGAAAGCGGGGAAGAATCTACATTTGAGGTGAAATTATGGCAGATACTGGGGAAAATTTTGCGGCTTTCAACAGCCGTGCACTGGTTGAGATAGTTGGTGGAGTTACTGATGAAGCACTCAAGGTAACGCGAATTAAACAATTTCTCAGCGTCCTTGCTGGTCGTTTCTTCAACTGGGCAGGGCGAAAGTCATTGTTCACTCTCCACTTAGGTATCAAATGCTGCGCTATTGAGATGGCTGCTGCTGCGACGCCTAGATTTGATGGCGACCGATTCGGCGTACTGTTCCGTTCCTCGCCGCGGCAATCAGATGTGCTGTTAGTAAACGGGCCTATTTCCAAGAAGTTTGCCGACAAAATCGTTAGGCTGTGGGAACAAATGCCCGAGCCAAAATATTGCATTGCTATGGGCGAATGTGCCATATCCGGCGGTCCATACTTCCAATCTTACAACATCTTAGAAGGAGTTGACACCGTTATCCCAGTTGACGTATACATTCCAGGTTGCCCACCGCGACCAGAAGCCCTAATCGATGGTTTCGGGTTGTTACGTGAGAAGATTATCAGAATTGGTGGGGCCCCCAGCTCGGGTAGAGATTCTGAAAAACCAATTATTGTAGGTGATGAGTGATGGGCATGAAAATCACGCTGGATCAAAATGCTGCTGCAGTTACTGAATGTGCAGATGCTATCAATGACCGATTCAGCGGTAGCGGCATTAATGCCGATATTATTCAGCACTCAAACGCCAAGAAATATTCGTTCGTCAGAGTTACTACACCACCTCAACACTGGCAAGCATTGGCCAAGTGGATGAAATTCGAAGTTGGGGTAAATTACTGTTCGATGGTTACCGGCACCCACTACCCAGATGGCGGCGATGAACGAGGATGGGAAGTGGTCTACCACCTATTACGACAGCCAATCGTTAACCAGGTTCCAGACACTAATACAGTATTTGTGGCTGAAAAAATGCTTGGCGCTCAGATACCAGTTGAGTTTGAAGTGGTCATAGATTTGCCAAACAACGACACACCGTCAGTACCAACAGTCCAACATATTTGGGGTGGTGCAGACTGGAACGAGAAGGAAACATGGGACCTAGTTGGCATAAACTTCGAAGGCCATGAGAACATGCACAGAGTGCTGAATCCTCACGATAGTCCAGACGGATTTCACCCGTTGCAAAAGCAGCATAAAATACGCTATCACGATTATAATGAGATGTATGATGATGCTCAAGGATTCGTTAGAAAACCGGCAGATGAGGGCCGGGTAAAGTGAGGAATAGTCATGGCACAAATGTGGATTACAATGGGCCCGCAACACCCAATGACGCACGGGTTGTGGACACTCCGAGTCAAAGTCGATGGTGAGACAGTAGTCGATACCGAGGCTGAATTAGGCTATATTCATCGAGGTGTTGAAAAAATCTGTGAAGCAAGAGATTTCACTCAGGTTACTCCATACTGCGACCGCCTTTGCTACGTCAGCGCTATGACTTGGTCCAACTCATACATATATGCAGCTGAGGATCTGCTAGAAGCAGATGTTCCTGAACGGGCTGAATATATTCGCCTGCTTGCAGCTGAACTACAGCGACTTGCTAGCCATTTGATGTGGCTTGGCGCATTTGGCCCCGATATCGGAAATTTGACACTTATGACTTGGTGCATGCGAGACAGAGAAATGTTCCTTGATTTATTACAAGAATTAGGTGGCTCAAGAATGCACTACAATTATCCGCGAATAGGCGGGGTAAAGCGAGATATTCCTATCGGCTTCGCCGACCGTATGATTGCCAAAGTAAAATTATTCGAAAAGCGCATTGAGGAATACGAAATGATGCTCGATGAATCGACAATATGGCTAGTTAGATTGCAAGGTGTTGGTTATGCAAATGCCGAAGAAATGGTTGAAGCGGGCGTATCAGGGCCCAACGTTCGTGCCGCCGGAGTAAACTATGACATTCGGTGGGCTCATCCGTACTCGGTATACGATGAGATTGACTGGGAGCCGGCTGTTGAGAAACCAACCTCGGTGAAAGGAGCCGACTGTTATGACCGATACCGAGTTAGAATCGAGGAGATGCGTCAATCATGCCGTATGCTACTTGACGCTATTGAGAAGATTCCGGGGGGCAAGAATACCCACTATTCTACTGGTGACGAGATGATTTACACCAAGGCTCCTACTAGAGCACCAGAAGGGGCGACTGGTTTCAGCAACTACGAGTGTACCCGAGGAGCTTCCCAATTCTACATACAAGGCGGCGGCGAGGGTAGAGGCAAAATGCCTTACCGATTATCGATAAGGTCGCCGATGTTCATCACCATTCCATTCGTTGCGAAAACGATGATTGGCTACAAAGTCGCGGACATTCCAGCAATTATGGGAAGTTTTGATCCTTGTATTGGAGAAACCGATCGCTGAGGTGAAATTATGGATGACAAATATGACTTGAGGGAACTGATATTCTCAACCTTTGATGATTTAATTCCATCCTTACTGAAAGGGACACCACTTGAAGACAGTGCCGGCTCGATTGCTTTTGGAGCCGCAACCTTTGCGGTAGTCAACATAGTATTCCTCATGCTATTTTTCTCACAATTCGCAATTCTGTGGATTGAGCGAAAGGCAGTTGCTCGAATGAACGACCGACGTGGTGCAACGACTGCGCTGCGCTCATTGTGGGTCGGTGAAAACGGAGTTACTGCGGGCGACTGGTGGAACATGCTGCCGTTCGGCCTTGGCAAACCAATCGGCGGGGTAAATAAATGGCTTAACGAAAGATTCGGCAACCGTGATGAAACGTTTGCCACTGTGGACAGAGTAAACAACCGCTCTTGGATGGGCTATTCGATATTTCCTGGCTTCTTCCAAAATGTTGCTGACGGTATGAAGTTTCTCGTGAAAGAGCACATGGTGCCACAGCGTGCTGATCGCTTGATCTTCGAAGTTTCACCATTTTTGATAGTCTCCTCGACGCTGTTGATTCTTGGCATAATACCGTTATCTAGCGGCATGTATGCAACTAATCCGGACCTTTCGATACTCTACGCAATCGCAATATTTGGTATTGCGCCAATCGGTGTCTTCTTTGCTGGTTGGTCATCAAACAATAAATACACGCTGATCGGCGGTATTAGGTCTGCTGCGCAACTTACTGCATACGAGATACCCTTGCTTCTGACCCTGCTTTCAGTGGCCATTTTGAGTGGAACCTTCAACATCATTGAGAGCATACACTTCCAACATTCAGCGGGTTCATGGAATCTGTTCTTGATGCCACTTGGGGCGGGCTTATTTCTCCTAACAATGATCGCCGAGGTTGAGAGGGTGCCGTTTGATATGCCGGAGGCTGAAGCTGAACTAGTTGAAGGTTGGTGGACTGAGTATGGAGGTATGCGTTTCGGGATGTTGTTCATGGCTGAATACATCAGAACCTATGCTGCCTGTTTCTTGTTTACCCACTTCTTCCTCGGCGGTTGGCATCTACCCTTCCAGGGATTGATTAGTCAGATTCCAATCCTTGGTGATGCTTATTTGCTCATCCCGGGTGCTATTGTGGTATTGCTGAAATCTTGGCTGGTATTCCTGTTAGTGTTTGTTTGGGCTAGATTTTCGCTGGCTAGAATTAGAACAGATCAAATTTTAGAATTTGGTTGGCGAATTTTGTTGCCTTTGGCCGTGCTACAAGTCGTTCTGGCCGGACTTTACCGATTATACCTCTTTGATCCAAGCGCAATGAAAGATACTGCAGCAGGTGGTTGGGCATGGGATGCATTTGGTATTCCGATGTTCGTACCCATCATCACCACCATAGTTTGGCTGGGTATCTTCGTACTATTCCTTAACGATGAGGATAAGAGTGGAAATACCGAACGTATGTTCCACGTATACACAGAAAAGCCTGCGGGAACTTATGTCCCGGGGCAGGAGTGAGGTGAAAATATGCCAATGCACCCCCATGCAAAGCCGAATTTTAGAAATCTATTTTGGTATCCGTTCAAGATTACCTTAATCACTGCCTTGAGGACATTTCCCATATTCGGTAAACTGTTCGGCAAGCGTTTAGGTATGGGCTATCATAATACTTCCCACCCGGAATTCCTTGATGATGGATCAAAGGCTAGAGCAGGTAAGAATAGCCAGTTTAATGACATTAGCCAACAAGAATTTGCCCCAGACCGCGTCACTTCCGACTTGTTTCCGACGCTATGGAAGCCGCAAACCGTACAGTATCCGTATGAAAGATTGGAAGATATGGAGCCTTGGTTGTTTGTACCCGGCAACTACAATGGTAGAATTGGCGTTATTTGGGAGACCTGTACTGCATGTAAATTGTGTGTGACTGCTTGTCCTAACGATTGTCTCCACATGACTACCGAACTACGCGTAGATGTCCTAGATGGTGCTGATGGTGAACACGGCGGGCTCGGTGCAGAACTAGAAGTTGGGGGCTATGCCGCTCAACTGGTTCCAGAGGTAGCAGAGAGTCTAGACGACTTTAATCACGTCACTGCCCACGCAGACACCCCAGACCAGTGGCGCTTCGCCGAGGTGTTAGATTTGTCCGGCGGCACAGCAACGGTCAGATGGAATGACTCTGGAATGGAGCAAGATATCGCACAGTCAGAATTACTGGTCGCAGATGATCAAATCGTTTCGGGAAGAATCGACCTAGGACGCTGTATGTTCTGCGGCTTGTGCATGGAAGCATGCGGCTTTACCTCATTTTTCATGACCAACGAATATGATGGAATGTCCGGCTTTACCCGTCAAGACCTGTGGTTTGATGCCAGCAGAACTAGAGTTTTACCCTCCGTCCACCAAGAAGCGGTCGATGCAGAATTGGCAAAACGAGCCAACAAAGAAAGAGATAAGCGCGCTAGGAAAGCAGCAAAGGCGAAAGCCGCTGCAGAGGACGGTGCCTGAGATGGATATTGCAGGTATTGTCGAAGCAGGAGTATTTTTCTTATTTGCCACAATAACCATCGGAGGAGCACTGGGGCTAATTCTAGCCCAGCGAGTTGCTCACTCGATGCTTTCACTCATTTTCTGTTTCATGGCAGTATCTGGTATCTTTATTCTACTCGGGGCGGAATTTCTCGCCGCGATTCAAATCCTAGTTTATCTTGCTAGCGTTGGTCTAGTTGTCTTATTTGG
>DAUW01000032.1 GCA_002505355.1 Euryarchaeota archaeon UBA229
ATGACCGAATACGTTGACTCCCCGGGAATTTTAGCCCAAACCGGGACTAAGGTAACTTACAATCTAGTTCCGTCATTTATTGAACAATTGGTTGATTACTATGAAAATGAGCCGCTAGATGACCATACTGACATGGCTAAACGGCCTTGGCCAGAGGGTGGCTATCCAAATGCTACTGCGCTGGAATTACACACGATGCAGTTCCAATCTTTCTGGAATAGCGGCTGGATTTACAACGTGTCAGAAACCGGGCACATCCAATCTTGGCTTTACCCGTCGAGTAATCGTTATTCTGAACTTTATGACATGACCTTACATAATCTCAAGCCAGCCACTATCATGAGTGATACCCTACTATCGGAGCAAGATTATCTAGACCTCCAAGTATTGTGGTATCTATATCAGTTTTCACCAGATTATGTGCTCGGTGAGTACGATGCTAACCACCGAGACCAGGGCTTAATTGACCTATTCATGCAACCGGGGCAGTACTCACATGCCGACCTAATGTACGTCATTGACAAACAACACGAACACATGGCTAACGTATTGCCGATGTATAGTGAACTTGCTGCTAGCGGCCAAGTAGAATTGACCACTACGCCATATTATCATCCGATTATGCCGCTTCTCATGATGGATGGCTGGACCATGGAAGATGGAATTCGCGTCAACAAAGAATCATGGCCAGAAGATGTACAAAATCACTTAATCACGGGCATGGACTTATTCGAAGAGAAACTAGGTTTCCGCCCAACTGGTATGTGGCCAAGCGAAGAGGCGGTATCGCCAGCAATGGTTGAGCCAGTGTCCGATGTTGGTATACAGTGGATGGTAACTGATGAAGAAATTCTCATGAAGTCCACCGATGTCAACGGTAATTTCATCGATGTTGATGTAGCAAGCAACCTTGCAACGCCATGGCTCGTTACCGGTTCTGATGGCGGTGAAGTTGCAACCGTATTCAGGGACAGAGTAATCTCTGACAGAATTGCTTTCCAATATGGCACCATGACTCCTGAAGCAGCGGTGTCTGATTTCATTGCTTACTTGGATAACATTAGACAGGAATTGCTCGACGCGGGAGAGGATCCATCTGAGCATCTACTGACTGTCGCATTAGATGGCGAAAACTGGATGTTCATGTCAGAGTTCCAGCATCAGGACAACGCCCGACCATTCATGCATGAGTGGTATTCCAGGCTTGCGTCTCACCCAACAATTGTTACCACGACGCCAAGCGAGTTCTTGTCCACTAACCCTGATTTGCCAACTATCGAGACAATCGGTACCGGTTCATGGATTGATGGTACTCTGCGCACCTGGGCCGGCGAACCTGAAGAGAGTCTAGGCTGGCAAAGGTTGGTTGAAGCTCGCCAGGCTTTGGTAGCCTTCGAAGCGGATAATCCAAACCACCCCGGAATTGACACCGCCTGGGAGTCGCTCTACATCGCTGAAGGTAGTGACTGGTTTTGGTGGTACGGTCTTGACCAAGACAGCGGTTATGATGAGAACTGGGACGTTCTGTTCAAAGTCCATCTGTCAAACATATATCGCGCGATAAATCTAGATCTACCACCTTACCTGCAAGATTTGTGGACCGGCGCAGCAACTCCAGTTGTACCATATGGTGGTATTATCGAGCCGATGATTGATGGCATTGCCTTACCCGGTGAGTGGGATGGCGCAGCCAAGTATGACGCAGCAGTTGATGGAGGAGATTTTGACATTGAAAATTTCCATGTCGGCTATGACTCAAGCAATGTCTTCATGCGCATTGACTCAGTTACCGCTGAAGAACTAGCAGCAATTTCTCGGAATTCACAGTATGATGAGCCAGACCTGGCGATATATTTCATGCAGCCCAACGCAGTAAATTTCAACGAGGTTGAAACAAATTTCCGTACCTACTACGGCAATCAGATTCTTGGCTTCCCGGCCAAATATATGGTTGCTATAGATTTCGACACCGTCAGAGAAGACGGTCGAGCCAAGTGGAATTTATTTGAGGCAAAAGGCAAGTCTGGTGATAATGAGCAATGGGTCTTGACAAGCACCTCTTCTTTGGGTAGTTGTGCAGTAGATGAGGTCTATGAGTTCGTCATTCCTTGGGCCGAGATTGGCCTTGCTCCCCGCTACACAACCCGCATCAAGGTCGTCTCTTCTTGGGCTGGCTCCTTGTCGTACGGAGATGGTGAAGATATGGAGGTAGCACCTCCAGCACCAGCTGAACTGGTTCTGCCAGATTTAGAAGAGTGGGTTACACTGCTCGAATTAGACGACGCAGTCGGCGATGAAACCGGCGACGGCGATTACACTTATCCACTAGCCAGTGATTTCGCTACCGGCAGTGGTGGAGGTCTGTGGGACGCGAAGAAAGTCACAGTACGCCAAAGCGCATGGAATGCTCAATTCATCATTGAAATGGATGAAATGACTGATATTTGGGGGCTTGCCAACGGATTCAGCCACCAGATTGTGCAAATTTATGTTGACCAGGGCGACACTTCTTATGGCGAAGTCGAGATGCTGACCGGTGCCAATGCAGAGGTCCATCCGGACTGGGCATGGGAAGTCGCTATCAGTGGTACTGGTGAGCCCGGAGCCGTTCAAGCAGTGCAAGCTGAGACTGGCAGTACCTCTGCTCGTGGTATCGATGTGAGTGGCAGTGTTGAAGACAAGACGATAACCTTCACAGTTAGTAAAGACGTCATTGGTGACGATGTGTCAAACTATCGCTACATTATCGTAATCGGCAGTCAAGATGGTTTCGGCACGGGCAAATGGCGCGACGTTGATGCCACACCCAAGACCTGGCGCCTAGGGGGTGGCGCAGACCCTGCTGACGATGATGGGATTGACTACGATCCAAACATTGTAGACATAATCCTCGAGGGCGATGGTCAGCAGGCCATGCTCTCGTCTTAC
>DAUW01000115.1 GCA_002505355.1 Euryarchaeota archaeon UBA229
CTTGATATCCCGGAAGTCAGTTTAGTGGCTATATTTGATGCGGATAAACAGGGCTTCCTGCGCAATGAGAGAAGTTTACTGCAGACCATTGGCAGGGCGGCAAGGAACCAAAACGGCCGTGTAATTTTGTACGCTGATGGAATGTCGCCGTCAATGTCTGCAGCAATCCAGCAAACGCTTGAAAGAAGAGCGAGACAAGAGGCGTATAATATTGAAAATAATGTCACCCCCAAAACCATCAAGAAAGCCCTGCCAGCGATGTACTCTAAGGATGATGAGTTCATCACCGGGACCAACACATCCGCAGGAAATAAACGATTAGTCGGCAAAAAGGGTGGTCGTGGCGATGGTGATTGGGCACAGAAATTAGGGCTAGGCGCAGGTGCATGGGGTCGAACTTCGTCGGAAAACAAAAAATCAATTGGAAATTCGAATTATCAATTGGAAAATACTACAGATGTAGAGGTTGACCATAACCTGTCAGATGAGCAGATAACAGAGATGTTGCTCGAGCTAAAAGCCGAGATGGAAAATGCTGCTAAGCAACTTGATTTTGAACAAGCAGCAAAACTAAGAGATCGAATTTTCGAACTAGAACAATTACTTTTGAGATGAACAGGTTCATGTTTAAGAGGTATTTGGCTATGTTATGGCGCTGTCACCGGATGACTTCGACGTCCCGGTAGTGGACTACGACTTTGCCAATATCTCATCGCCAAAATCTCTGCTTGACCAAATGGCAAAAGCTGGCGGCTTTACGGCAACAAAATTAGCCACGGCCCGGACTATTTTACTAGATATGAAAGCACAACTTAAAGCGGTTGATGGCGATATAAAGCAAGTCTGTAACTGGTTATCTTTCCCAGCCTGCTTGTGCGCTACGGGAACGCGGGGATTCTTTGTCGAAGCAGCCAAACACAACATGTTCAACGTTATATCAACCACGTGCGGCACCTTAGACCACGATATTGCAAGATCATATCAAAACTATTATCACGGTGCTTTCGAGTTAGATGACATTGAACTTGGCGAGCATTCTCTAATGCGGTTAGGTAATGTTATCGTTCCAAATTCATCATACGGCGAAATAATAGAACAAGTAGTGATGCCGGCACTGGAAGATATCTATCACTCAAGGTTACAGGAAACCGGGCTCACAGGAGCCGATGCATGGATTGGTTTCGGTTCAATCCACCTTGTGTGGGAACTAGGCAAGAGAATCGGTAAGCCTGATTCACTAATCTATTGGGCATGGAAACATCAAATCCCAGTTTGTATTCCAGGCATTACCGACGGCTCAATCGGAGCACAACTCTTTATGTTTAGACAGAAATATCGAGATTTCCATATCGATACACTGGCAGATGAACAGGTAATGAGTGATTTGACTTGGGACGTTGAGGTTTCAAATGCGCTGATGGTTGGCGGCGGCATCTCTAAGCACCACGTAATTTGGTGGAACCAATATCGAGGAGGGTTAGATTCTGCAGTTTACATTACCACCGCTCCGGAGCACGATGGTAGTCTTTCTGGTGCCCGATTAAGAGAGGCTATTTCATGGGGTAAAATGCGTCCGGAGGCACCAAATGTTTGTGTTGAGGGAGATGCAAGTGTCCTATTGCCGTTAATTGGTTATGATCTATTTGGGGGAAAATGAAATGAGTAAGAAAAACAATGCTTTGATTTTGGTTTTGATGATGGGTTTTATGTCACTCTCCGGCTGTTTTGGGGAAGTAGAAAAAGCAGTTGCCGAGGAAGATTCTGGTTTCTTTGAGTTTGACAATATGCTTGATGGGAGAACCTGGTACCACTATCCTGGGGGAGTAAACGCCATGAATAACACCACTGCACTGGGGGGTGAAAATATTCCATTCTATGCAACTTCATCATACTACAGCATTGGCATGTCGACCTTCGAGCCGACAATGGGAATTACATCGTCAGGGAATTTGTACATCACCAGTTGGGGTAATGGTAATGCTGGCTCTACTGCAATAGTACAGTGCAGCAATATGGTTGAAATGACCTCAATAACGGATTACACCTGTCAGGACGTCTACGGAGCGGTTCCTCCCGTTGCCAATTCTAACGACCCATATGTGTATGTTGATCCATGGACTGACCGAATTATGAAATTCGACATGCATGCCCTTGGCGGCATGACGGTAGAATGGTCAGATGATGAGGGTCAATCATGGACTGGCCCATCAATTGCCACTGGCTATTCTGTTCAAGACCACCAAACAATCGCATCCTCACCTTATGGCGGATTACTGCATGAGACGTTGTGGGTATTCTGCATCAACGGAAATTATCCTGCGCCGCTTTGTTCGGCCAGCCAAGATGGCGGATTTACTTGGGGCCCTGAACTTCCTGGAGCGCCAGTTGACTGTCAGAGTGGTGGACTCTCAGCACACATAATTGGTGCAGAAAACGGTAATTTTTACCGCGGCCAAATCGGCTGTAACGGAGAAGGTTATTCGATGTACAAAACCGAAGATGGAGCAATTACTTGGACAGAACACGTACTACCAACCGAAGAATCGGGTACTGCTGATACTTGGAATGCTGAGGAGGCTCAGGTTGACACAGACACAGAAAGCAATGTCTACGCAATGTGGATGGGAATCGATAACCTACCCTACTTTTCTTACTCTACCGATGATGCATTAACCTGGTCCGATGCGGTAATGGTGGCGCCAAGTCACCTCCAGGGTACCGGTTTTCCAGTAGTTATCGCCGGTGACCCTGGCAGGGTTGCCTTTGGTTACATTGGCGAGGATGGTGACGGACTGTGGGATGGATATATTTCCGTAATGACTGACGCATTCAACGAGACGCCACTAATCACTACTGTACAAGTGAACGCAGATGATGACCCGCTTGATAATGCTAGTCCGACTTGTGGATATGAGCGCTGTGGTGGATTTGGCGACTTCATTGATATGCAGATTGACGCCTATGGAAGACCATGGTTAGCATTGTCACATAACCCGAATGGTGACACCGGAATTTTTGGCACATTTACCAGTGGCCCTACACTCTATGGCAATCTCACTGCTTTGACCGTTATCCCAGAAGGTGGCCCTCAAACACTTTGAGAGAGACCTTTGCTAGCTAAATAATGCATGAGTGAGGTCCTCAACGGGACCAATGGCCGCCAACGTTGTCCATCAATTGCTTGTAATGTAGCATCTAGTGCTGATAAATCCGGCCTTGTGGACTGCTCTATCTTATTCACTGGTTGTGGTAATTGGCCTATGACTGGTCTTGACTCTAAATGTTGGGCATCAAAGTGTCCAGTGAGTCCCGCGATTGTTCGGTCATAGAGCATCTGCAGTTGCTGGTATGTCTCTTCGAGCGTCCAACCACGCCTGCCGCTAAGATGCATAATTAGTGGTAGGTCTGTTACATCACCGACAAGGCTGATTACGCTTGATGCTACGTCTTGTTGAGATACCCACCAATGCTTGTCGTTCATATTAATGGCACCGCCTGCACGGTTGTCTAGGCACTTTTCGTATAATTTATCCAATGTAATGTTATGTTCGCCAAGGTTAGTATAGTGAATCATATCGTGAATAACGATCAATTTTGCCTCACATGGCCCAACATTCAGGACATTAGTGTTGTTAGAAATTACGATCGAGTGACAACTATACTTCAGCAATGATGCTGGATCAAACTCGGTGTTGTTAAAATCAAAATACAATATCACATCTTGTTTAGAAATTGAGCATTCTTCAAAGATGTGTGGTATATTGTCAACAAATGTGAGCTCTGTGGAAAGTTTTGTGGTGACTGACTGATAGTGCTCCTTGACAACACTGGTGAGAGCCTGACTAAGAATCAGTTTTTGCAATATCTCTTGTCCAAGCCCGTAAATATCGCCTAGAAAATGGATAGTTCTACCCTCTGCCACAATCCAATCCAATAGTCGGTTATTGATTAAAAATCCGATAAAGTGTTGTGAATATTTCAATTGTAAATTATAATTTTTAATTGACTTTTTTTTATGTTTGCCTACGGCACTGATCACCGATAATGTCCGGTTAACAAACCTAAATCTGCAGGTTTTGGTGGATACAGTTGAAAAACGGTTTCCGTGGCCAATGCTAATTTTTGTTAAATATATAAAAAAAAGGATTATACGACATTGTCAAAAATTGATTTTTTTTTACAATTCCAATTAGAGTAGTTATAATTATACGACAAATTCAATTGGATTTTATGTTTAAATGACCAAATAGTATAAAACCCCTCACGCTAGAGGTTTGTTTAACCGGGAAGGAAAGCCGGACAAGGAGATGGGAAAAATGAAAAATGAAAAATACAACATTCAAGAGCTGTTGCAAAGGGATGTTTACGTGAATGATAAGAAAGTAGGAACAATAGTGGGAGAGCGTCATCACCCTAACGAAGCGAGGGTGCGATCGATGCGCATCCAAGTTGAATCTGATGTTGCTGACGAGTACATGCGCAAGCCAGCCGAGTTGGCGCCGTTACCGAAAGAGTTAGTACACAGCATCCGTAATGATGGAACGGTAAAACTATCAAAATCGATGCGTGAGTTGCAAAGAAGATGGAGAAACACGGTTAGGATAGATGAAAAATTGTATGCTCCTGACGAGATGCTCGACCGAGCAGTATTAGACAACCAGGGTCGAGAAGTTGGCGTTATTACAGAATTATTCAAGATCAAAAGAACCTACAAGGGAGTTATTGTGAAAACCAGACTTGGAATTCAGAAGGATTTTGGAGTTGAAGAAACACTGCGAATACCAATAACTGCATTCTCAAGAACAAGAGAGAGATTAGATGAAGTAGTACTATCAAGAAATTTTGATAAGGTCCTTCAGTTGCCTTCTTACATTGCAATAAATGAATTGGAAGATGAGTGATTTTCATCCACCATTGGGATTTTATTACTCCGTCACTATTATGACGGGGAGGTTAGTGGCCGAACTGCCAATGCGCGGGTAGCTTAGTCGGTTGGAGCACCCGGCTGATAACCGGG